>DATHSU010000291.1:0-32448 GCA_035463895.1 Ignavibacteriaceae bacterium
GTTCTTAAGTATTTCCGCATACTCTAAAGCTTTATTAATTGCAGCCTCTGAATTTTTTCTATCCCGTATTTCGTAATAATCCTCGCCAAGATCATTATAAGTTCGTGTCATTTTAATCAGCACATCATAATTACCATTCGCGAACTTGTATGCTTCAGCATAAAAGTTGATAGCTTGAGCAAGTTCAAACTTCTTATAAAACTCATCACCTTTTTGTAGATAAGTCTTGAAATCGGTAGCGGAAATACTGATTGTCATCAGAAGTATACTGACCCAAAATAATTTTAATTTCATTTACCTGACCTATTGTTTAATTTACTTTGGCAAAAATAAAAGAGTTACAGTAATTATGAAATCATTGAATTTGTATACATTATTATTTTTAGTTTTAATTTTAGCAGATATTTGTTTGGCGCAAACAGTAGATATCAAAGAGAATATGATAAAAATTAATGATACAGAATTAAATTTTACTCCAGATTGGGCCAGACAAGTTGTCTGGTACCAGATTTTTCCTGAAAGATACAGGAACGGAGATGCAAATAATGATCCTACACTTGAATCTATTAAAGGTTCCTGGCCTCATGATTATACCTCTGCCTGGAAGGTTCATCCATGGACATCGGATTGGTATGAACTTCAGTCATATGAAAAGGAAAATGGAAAAGATATCTGGTTTAATATTCAGCGAAGAAGATATGGAGGAGACCTGCAAGGAATAATAGACAAACTGGATTATCTTAAAGATCTTGGTATAGGTGCAATTTATCTAAATCCTGTTTTTGAATCTCCTTCACTGCACAAATATGATGCTGCAACTTTTCACCATATTGATCCTCATTTTGGGCCTGACCCGGAAGGGGATAAGAAACTTATTGAATCTGAAAATCCTGATGATCCAACTACCTGGGTTTGGACAGAAGCAGATAAACTTTTCTTAAAACTTATTTCTGAAGTTCATAAAAGAGAGATGAAAATTATAATCGATGGTGTTTTTAATCATATGGGATTAAACAGCTGGGCTTTCAGAGATGTTGTTGCTAATCAGCAAAATTCAAAATACAAAGACTGGTTTGCTGTTAAAAGCTGGGATGATCCTCAATCCGGTTCTAAATTTGATTATGATGGATGGTTCGGTGTAAGGGAACTTCCTGAACTTCGTGAAGATGAAAATGGTATAGTGGATGGTCCGAAACAGTACATATTTAATATTACCAAAAGATGGATGGATCCGGATGGCGATGGTGATCCTTCAGATGGAATTGATGGTTGGAGACTTGATGTTGCATTCTGTGTTAAGCATCAATTCTGGAAGGATTGGCGAAAACATGTAAAAAGTATTAACCCGGAAGGATATATAACTGCAGAAATTATTGATCCGATCGAAGATTTACAGCCCTACCTTCAAGGAGATGAATTTGATGCTGTGATGAATTACAATTATCTGTTCACTTGTTCAGAGTATTTTTTTGATGATGAAACTGCAATTTCAACAACAGAATTTGATAGACAATTAAGAGAATTGCGTGAGGCATTTCCTGGATGCGTAACATATGTTCAGCAGAATCTACACGGAAGCCATGATACGCAAAGAATGACATCACACCTTTTGAATCGGGATAAGTATAAAATCAGGAATTGGGGAGAAACATTTGAAAAGTGGAAAGGTTCAAACCCGGATTATAATACTGGTAAACCAAATGCTTATGAGGTAGAAAAATTAAAACTGTTGCTGATCTTTCAGATGACTTATGTTGGGGCTCCATATATTTTTTACGGCGATGAGATTGGAATGTGGGGGGCAAACGATCCCTGCTCAAGAAAACCGATGATTTGGGATGACTTTGAATATGAGAACGAAAAATATTTTCCTGATCAAACCTTTAAACCAGAAGAAGACGAAGTTAAAATAAATAGTGAGTTGTTTATTCACTATAAAAAACTTATACGTATAAGGAATGAAAATAGTAATCTTCAACTTGGTGATTTTATTACATACTTAGTTGATGACAAAAATAATATATATGTATTTACAAGGAGATATAATTTTAAGGAAATACTGGTGATATTGAACAATTCTCCTGAAACTCAAGAGATATCTTTACATACAGACCATAAAGAATTTTATCGTGATCTGATGGACGATAACAAAATGATTCTAACTGAAACTGGAATCTTAAATCTAAAAATCGAAGCTTACGGTGGTAGAATTTTGCTAAAGGATTACTACAGATAGCAAACTTAATATGCATTATTTTTTTATGTTTTAAACAATAATACCTTAAAAAGTAAAGTAAAAATGATATAAAATCAGATAGAATAAGAGCATATCTTTTTTTGCCCCATAATATCTTTGGAAATGCATATACTAAGTAATATTTTTACAACTAATTATTGCGTAAATACTAAATAACAGATGAGTTTAGGAGATTTTATAGTTTAATTGTTACACACTTCTAAGGGCTACCATAATGCAGAACAATATTACCTTCGGGAGGCATATATGATAAATTTGTCTCGCTATTTTGTTACATCTTTTATAATAATTTTATTATCCACGCTTTCTATTGCTCAATCCGGTAAAATTTCCGGAAGGGTAATAGACGGAGCCACATCAGAGCCTCTTCCTTTTGTAAACATTCTTGTAGAAGAAACAAACCTAGGTGCTGCTACAGATTTAGATGGAAATTATTTCATAATAAATATTCCTCCTGGCAGTTACAATATAAGGGCATCAGCTATTGGTTTTAATTCTAGTACGATAATAAATATTGTTGTTGCAAGCGGATTTACCACAACTCAGGATTTTGCATTACAGTCTACAGCACTGGAATTGGGACAAGATGTAGTTGTAGTTGCTGAGAAACCACTGATCAGAAAAGACCTTACTGCCACAACGTCAGTTGTCAGTTCAGATATGATTGCACAATTGCCGGTTACCGAAATATCTGACCTCTTACAATTGCAAGCTGGAATTGTTTCTTCGGGTGGAAATCTTCACGTAAGAGGTGGGCGATCGGGACAAGTTGCATATCAGATTGACGGTGTTCCTTTTACTGATGCTTATGATGGAAGTACAGTTCTTAATGTAAATGCTAATGCTGTTCAGGAATTGCAGGTAATAAGCGGTGCTTTTAATGCAGAATATGGTCAGGCTATGTCCGGAATAATTAATATTGTTACAAAAGATGGAAGCAACAATTTTAGTGGTAATATCCAAAGTTATGTTGGTGATTATATTTCTTCTCGTGATGATAAGTTCTGGAATATAAAAAACATTAACCCGGTTGCAGTTAGAAATTTCGAAGGCAGTTTTAGCGGTCCAATTTTAAAGGATCAGCTCTTCTTTTATACCAACGGAAGATATTACTATAATACTGGATTTCTTTACGGAAAAAGATCATTTTTAGTTACAGATCGGGCAACTGAAGTTTCAGGTTCCGGCGGGGCTGATTTTAATATTGATAAAAACGGGGATGATGAATATGTAAGCATGAATCCGAATGAAAAGTTTTATGCACAGGGTAAATTAACTTATAGATTTATCCAGGGAATGAGAATAAACTTTAATTATGTTCTCGATCGAGAAGAGTATCAGGATTATAATCACTCGAGAAGGCTAACTCCTGATAATAATCTTCAAAGGTTCAGAAGGGGTTATTCTAATACACTATCGGTTAATCATGCTATAAGTAATTCCTCATTCTATAATCTTAATTTTTCTTATTTCTACAAAGAATATAAACATTACCTTTTTGAGGATATCTATACTGATGAGGAAAATTTAGAAACTCAATACATAAACAATACAACACTGCAAACTCCTCCATTCAGCTTTGATGTTGGTGGTACAGATTATAGCCGCTTCAAACGCAGCACTGGAACTTATGCTGCTAAACTGGACTGGACAACTCAGTTTAATAAAGAAATTAATCTTCAGTTCGGAGGTGACTTCAAAAGACATAATATCTTTTTCAAGGATATTACTCTATTTCCAATATCTATTGACGGACGAACAACTGTGGCTGTTGCTCCAATTACAACTCCGCTTAATAACCAATATACACGAAACCCAATCGAAGGGGCTTTCTACCTTCAGTCGAAGTTCGAAGCCTTTGATCTCATTTTTAATCTTGGTGCACGTCTGGACATATTCGATCCTGATGGAGTTGTACTTAATGATCCAACAGATCCGAATATAGTCAATCCATTACGACCTGAAAATCAGTTCAATGATTTAAATGGTAATGGCGTTTTAGATCCAGAATTTGGTGAGACATTAAAGACTGTTGCCGATAGAGAACAGTACTGGTATAAAGATGCTTCAGTTAAGTATCAGGTTAGTCCCCGTGTTGGTTTGGCATTTCCAATTACCGATAGAGGAGTTTTACATTTTTCTTATGGACATTTCTTCCAGTTACCATCATACGAATACCTGTATACCAATCCTGAATTTGAATTAGGTGTTGGTTCCGGTAATCAGGGATTGTTTGGTTATGCTGATTTAAAGCCTCAAAAAACCGTTAAAGGTGAGATTGGTATTCAACAACAAATCGGTAATGATATAGCTGTAGATGTAACTGTATTTTTTGAAGATTTCAGAGATTTGACAGGAACTCAAAGTGACGAGATACTTGTGTTCGGGGGAGCTTCGAGCTACAGCCGATATGCAAACTCTGATTTTGGATTTTCAAAAGGATTCATAATAAGTTTTGAGAAAAGGTTTTCTGGTGGACTAGCCACCAGTATTGATTATACTTATTCAGTGACTAAAGGCAATGCTTCAAATCCTGCAGATGCTCGAAATGCATTACTTGGCGGAGCACTTCCTGAGACTTTTATTGCACCCCTTAACTGGGATCAAACGCACACACTTAACTTTTCCATTGCTTACTCTGTTGAAAGAGATTTTGGATTCTCGCTTATTGGAAACTTCTACACAGGACAGCCCTACACACCAGAAGTTAATAAGAATACCAGAGTTACTCAAAATGCATTTCCAAGAAACAGTCAAACAAAGCCAAGCATTGTGAATCTGGACTTACGGGCATATAAAGACTTTGTTTTTGGAAATACTATCCTTTCATTGTTCGTAAAAATTTATAATCTCCTGGATATGGATAATCCCAGAGGAATTTATAATGATTCCGGCGATCCTTTATTTACTTTCAGCCGTCTTGAAGCTGAAAAAATAAATCCAAAATTATATAATAACACTTTAGATGAACTTTATACCAATCCAGGTTTCTTCTCTGAACCCAGAAGAGTTGAAATAGGATTTTCATACAATTTTTAATAAGTGAAAGAAATTAAGATGCAGAAAAAAATATTCTTAATTATAATAATACTAACAGCATTTAGCCTTGAACTTTTAGCTCAAAGGGGAGACCCAACTCTTCTTAGAATGGGTAAACATACCGGGAACCGGATTGGTATTTCATTTTACAATGATGGTCAAATTGCAGGTTTTAATCAAGGAATTGATATCCGGGGTGAATGGCCTCTCGGTTCAGGTGAAAACTATATTGGTGATTGTATTCCGTTAATTGGTGTTGAGTTCATTAATACTCTTGGAGATACACTTCACTCAGTCATAATATCAAGAGGACCAAGAAGAGGTCAATCTGATGAACGCCATCCCGCCAGAAATTATTTCTGGGGATGGAATCCAATTCCCGGATTTCTTAACCCAAGTGAGCAAAGTGTGGCAATGAGTCATTTGCCAAACTCATGGCCCATAACCGGATGGAATGATCCGGTAGCCAAAGATTGGAAGGATGAATCAGGTAATACGGAATGGTTTGGTTACTTCGGCAGGGGAATTCAAAATGCTGATCAGGAGAGTATTTACGATGCAGATGATCAATCTGATGACGAGTTTAATTTTAGTGATCCTATTACTCAACTTGATCGTATTTTCACCGCTGATAGCAGAGATCCTTCCAGATTAGGTATGGCGCTTAAAATGAGAGTAAGAGGATTTCAGTGGTCTAACTTTTTAGCTGAGGATGCAATCTTCTGGCTTTATGACATTACTAATGAAGGAAATACAATTTACAGAAAGGCAAATTTTGGAACTGTAGTAGGGACTCTTGCCGGTGGTGATGGCGATAGTGGTGATGATCTTGGATTTTTTGACGTTGAAGAATGGATCACTTATTCCTGGGATAGTGATGGTATTGGTAATAAGGGACAAAAAGTTGGTTATGTTGGCTATTCATTTCTTGAATCACCGGGCAATCCTTTCGATGGTATTGATAATGATGATGACTCAAGATTACCTTCTCCTACTTTCGTCGAATCTGATTTTGATTCCGTTACTTTTACTGTTGGGGATGTAGTTGTATTAATTGATCCTGTTACATACGAACGATCACTTTATACAATTCAATCTTTACCCGATACTATATTTTCACTTGGTGTTCAGTTTATTCTCGAACAAGGCAAATATTTTCGTGAAGGTCATATTGGATCCATTGTTAATGGAGTTTCCATACCACATCCCTCTGCTTCTGATGGTATTGATAACGATTTGGATGGTTTGATTGATGAGAACCAGGCGATTCATTATACTACAAGAATACTTAAAGGTCTTCAGGGACTAAAGTATAAAAATTACAGAACAGGTGCAGGAGTTAATGATTTATTAATCGATGAAAGAAGAGATAACGATATTGATGAGGATGAAGATTGGAACCCTGAATTTGATGATGTTGGTGCTGATGGATTAGGACCAGGAGACCCTGGTTATCCCGGACCGGATTTTGGTGAAGGTGATGGGATTCCTACTCAAGGCGAACCTAACTTCGGAAGAACTGATCCTGATGAGTCAGATCAGATTGGGTTAACAAGTTTTAATTTCTTTAATTTAACTGCAGCACCAGATCTTTCAGTAGATTCTTTGTTATGGCAAAGAATGACTCCGGGCAGATTTGATGTGATTCCTCCAGTTCCACAAGATGGTGATTTTATCTATGCTTCTGGTTATTTCCCGTTAGTTCCCGGAAATGGAAATCCGGATATTAAGGAAAGATTTTCTGTTGCTCTACTTTTCGGTGAGGATTTAAATGACATTGTCGGTAATAAACAAATAGTACAGCAGATTTATAATTCCGGTTATAAATTTCCTCAACCACCTAAAAAACCAAAAATTACTCTTACTCACGAAGATGGAAATGTGGTTATTTATTGGGATGGTGAAAAGACTGAGAAGGACAGAGATTTTATAACAAAGAAAGAAGATTTTCAGGGCTATAAGATTTACAGAGCAACGGATGCAAATTTCTCGGATTCCAGATCAATTACTAATGCAATTGGCGTACTCTCTTTCGATAGACCAATAGCACAATATGATCTTGATGACTCTATTCAAGGATTTTTCTATCCGTCACAAAGGTTGCTTGAACAAGTAGGCGGAACCACTTTCTATCTTGGTTCAAACACAGGTTTGATTAATAGATTTGTGGATTCAACTGCCGTTTTGGGTCAAACATATTATTATGCTGTTTGTGCTTACGATGAGGGTGATGCTTCACTTGATATTTTCCCATCTGAAAATTCCAAGTTTATTAGAAGAGAAAATACCGGTGAGATTGTTCTGGACGATAATACAGGGTTTATCACTCCGGGTGTTCGGCCTGCGGGATATTCTCCGGCAAGTGTGCTGGAAATTAAAAAATCTGAAAATTTTATTGGAACCGGTTCTGTAGCAGTTGAAATTGTTGATGATGAAGCCATAAGAAATAATTTTTCTTATAAGGTTGCTTTCCAGGATAGTGGTGCAGAAAATTATACAACTAACTGGTCTCTGATCGATTTGCTGACACCGGATACGGTATTCGTCCCATCAATAAACAGAACTTACCTTGTGGAACCTTTACAAACAATTGAAATACCTTCTGGTAATGATACAATAATTGTTAACGGTATTCCATATGCTTTAACTAGTAACTTATACACTGCCGGTTATGATACACTCGTCATCCGTTCGGAATTATTTATAGGTAACACTCCTATAAGGCATGGTTTCCGTCTTCAGCTCTATAATGATAATGTGATTAAACTCGACACTCTAATTTCAGGATTTAATGGCATTTCAGGAACACCCGGTTCACTATCCTTCACTGCTATACAAGACAGCCGGTATCCACAGAATAATGGAGTAAAGCTTCCTAATGATTACTTAATTGAATTCTATGAGGAAATTGTGGATACCTCTGTAGAATTCGCACTTTTTCCACCTAATAATCCGGCAAATCAATTTCAGGCGGTACCTGTTTCCTTTAAAGTGAAAAATGTTACTCAAAACAAGTACATAGATTTCTTTTATAGAAAATCAGGAACTATATCAACGACTTATTCAATTTATTTCAGAGAATTGATTGATACAACAATGAGGACAACCTGGAAAACTGACATATTCTATTTTGGGGCAAATGTTCCAATTGAAAGTACCGGAACACTGGATTTATTTACAGAAAAGCCTTTCAATGAGAATGACTTTTTAACGTTTAAGACTTCGGGTGCTGTTATAAATAAAGAGAAAGCCAAAAGTGAACTAGACAATATTAAAGTTGTTCCCAATCCTTACGTTGTTACTCATGAAGGAGAATCTAGGCTGCTCAGCACTCAAACAAGCGGACGCGGTGAAAGAGAGATTCGTTTTACAAGAATTCCTCCGGGTTCAAAAATATCAATATTTACTATTCGTGGTGAACAAATAAAAACTCTTTACCAGGATGAACTTTACGTTGGTGATGTTTACTGGAACTTAAGGACTGAAGAAAATCTTGATGTTGCTTATGGAGTATATGTTTTTGTTGTAGAAGTGCCCGAAGTGGGAACTAAAATCGGCAAGTTTGCCCTTATTAAATAATGGAGAAAAGATGAAAAAGTTTATAATACTAGCAGTTTTGATATCAGCTATAAGCTTGTTCGGACAAACCAAAGTTGGTTCAACCGCAGCTCCATTTCTTAATGTAGGTGTAGGTCCAAGAGCAGCGGCTATGGGCGGTGCTTTTATTGCAACCTCAAATGATGTAACAGCACTTTATTGGAATCCCGCGGGTGCATCCAGGATTGGGACCAGTGAAGCTATGTTCACTCATTTATCCTGGTTTGCCGATATAAATTACAACTGGGCTGGGTCAATGCTTAGCCTCGATGATATGGGTGTTGTTGGTCTAAGTGTCGGATATTTAGATTATGGTGATCTTGAAGTAACTACTTTACGCGAACCCGATGGTACAGGAGAATTTTTTACTCCACACGATATGTATTTAGCACTAAGCTATGCGTATAATTTGACTGACAGATTTTCTGTTGGCGCAAACTTAAAATACATTAATCAAAAAATATGGAACTCTTCTGCAAATGGTGTAGCTGTAGATCTTGGTGTCCTTTTTCTTTCAGATATTTACGGTTTACGCATTGGTGCAGTAATATCTAATTTTGGTACTGATATGCAGCTAGATGGAAAAGATTTATATGTTCAACATGATATTAATGGACAAATTTATGGGAATAATGATCAAATACTAGCCAAACTTAACACTGATTCTTATCCACTACCACTAACATTTAAAGTAGGTATTGCAATGGATGTGATTGATATTCAGAATCATAAATTTACTCTGGCTGTAGATGCGAATCATCCAAATGATAATTCTGAATCTCTTAACCTTGGAATGGAATACACAATTTTTGATATTCTATCACTCAGGGGTGGATATAAGTCGTTGTATCTTGATAATTCTCAGGAAGGTTTAACACTTGGTGTTGGTTTAAGATATGATATTACTCCAACATTCGGGCTGGTTTTTGATTATGCCTATCAGGATTTTGGAATTCTTAATTACACTCAACAGTTTGCTTTTGGTATTAGATTTTAGATGATTTTTTAATTCTTTTTTAATTAACTTAACAAGTCCAAAAAATAAAAGGAGAAATAAATGAAAAAAATATTCGGACTTTTTTTCTTAATAATACTTGTTAACTTTACTTTAGCTCAGACTGTAGAGTTTCAGGTAGACATGGGAGTTCAGGCTCAAAAAGCCGGATTTAACCCATCAACAGATGCTGTTAAGATTGCCGGTAATTTCAACAATTGGAGTAATGGCGATGATGTATTGACAGATATTGACGGTGATACAGTTTATACAATAACCAAAACCTTTAATGTTGGCGATACACTTTTCTTCAAATTTATTAGAGGTATTGATAGCTGGGAGAATGATCCCAACCGTGAGTATATAGTCCCAAGTGGTACAAGTACTTACTTCGCATATTTTAATAATGATAGCCTTTATGCGGCATCTGGCGATACGATAGACGTAACCTTTTCTTGCGATATGGAGTTTGAAATAGTTTCAGGAAGATTTAATCCTTTAACAGATACTCTTTCAGTAAGAGGCAGCTTTAATGGTTGGGGCGCAAACGATCTTATGTTCCAGAGTGTTAGTAATCCAAATGTCTGGGAAGGCACCTTTAGAATTTTCACCTTTGAAGGGGATGTATTCAATTACAAATATGCATTCTTCGGCCCAAATGGTACAACCTGGGAGAATGATCCTAACAAGACCTACACTATCACTGCCGATGATATGACGTTTGGTGCTGCTTTTATTAGCAGAGTTTTCAACGATGCAACTTTAGCTACTATAACCAACTTCCCGGTTACAATAAAATTTACAGTTGATATGGATGGAGCAATTTCAGCAATTAATCTGCTGCCTTTCCCTTCAATTGATGATGTTAGAATATGCGGAGCTAATGCTCCACTCCAATGGCCTGCTGGTGGTTGGCCAAATGAGGATAGTATTAGAACTATAAAGTTGTTTGATGATGGTACTAATGGTGATATGACTGCCGGCGATAATATTTGGTCGCGTGATATTACTTTCCCTCAGTATTCACCATTAAGAATCCAATATAAATATGGCGCAAACTGGGGATTACCTTCAAATGGAGGTGGTAATGATAATGAAAACGGCGTTGGTGCAGATCACTTCATCAATCTAACATCAGACTTGATTAGCGCAACTGTTGAAAATGAATTTGGTGTAATGGGAGATCATCCATTGATCAATATTGTAACGGATATTAAGGATGCAGTTTATGGTGCACCAGATTCATACGAATTAGCACAAAACTATCCAAATCCGTTTAACCCTTCAACTATAATCCGATTTGGAATTCCTGAAGCCGGATTTGTAACGTTGAAAGTTTATAGTGCACTTGGACAGGAAGTTGCTACTCTTGTACATGATTTCGTAAATTCCGGCGGTTATGAAGTTGATTTTAATGCTTCAAATCTATCCAGCGGTATTTATTTTTATACCATTACTGCTAACAACTTCACAACAACAAAGAAGATGATGTTAGTAAAATAGTATAAGTCAATTTTAATTTGTCTAAGCAAAAAGCCGATCATTATCAGATCGGCTTTTATTTTTTAAATGATGAAAAATTAAATGATTAGTTGTTTAATATTGCAAGCAGTTGATTCTTTAAGTTTTGAGCACCCGGATAATTAGGGTTAATTGACAGGCATCGGTTGATAGCATCTAATGCTTCAAAAAACATTTTCATTTTTGCATAAGCACCTGTTAGGTTGAACAAAACCTGAGCATCCTTACCGTCATAAATTAAACTTTCATTTAAGTATTTAATTGCCGAATCAATCTTCTCCTTTGATAAATCAATTATGCCAAGCCATTTTGCAAAAAATGCTCCGGGGAATCGTAATTGTCCTTTACCGAGAAACCAATAGGCTTCATTATACAATTTAGCTTCCAAAAGTTGTTCTGAAACAAAAGTATAGTATTCTTTTACGAACGGATACTGATTGATAAGAACAGTCATTTCCCTTATAAACTCATCATAATCTTTTTTAGTAATATAATATTCTGCTGCTTCTCTATGCGCTCTTTCCCAGGTGTACTTGTTGTCTAACACTCTTACTGCCAGGCTATCAATAAAGTTCTGCTGATTAAACAAATTCAGCATATATGAAACAGTTTTTTGTTCACTATATGGCCAATCATTTTTTAGTACCAGTATACGGTAATGAGCAATAATTGAATCCAGTTTTGTTATAAAGGTGTTCTTATTCGTTAAACTATCAACAATATTCTTATCTAATATCATTCTTCCTGAGGAAGGCAATAATAAATATTTGTCCATAGAATCAAAGTAAGCTTTACCAATGAGTTTATATCCATCAAATGTTGTATGCAGATGATCTGTCATTAAATTGTTTCCGGTTATACCTAATGGGCTTACTGAATTAAAAATGGAATCAATTTCAACTACCGGAAAGTTATATTCCACACCAAGTTTAATTATTAATTCATTTATTTTTTCTGGTGCGCGAAACCTTAGTCCGTCAAGGTCCTTTGCATAGCGAAATAGTTTTAGTGCTTCATCTCTGTTTTCCAGTTGATCTTGTGCCTGCATGAAAACTTCATCGGCTTCCGGAAGATCATTCGTTTTGAGAGAAACAAACGGCTTTTGATCCCGCAAATTATTTGTTAAAGTTCCGAGGATTATTGGAACATTTGCATCTTTACACATCTCAAGGATATCAATTAGATTTCCTTTGAATTGTTCAATACCAAGATTATATACTTCTGAATTTAATACTATAGTTTGATCTTTCGCCATTCGCGACATTAAAGTGCCGCTTCGTTTTATACTGGTATCGTTTTCTGAACTTGTGAAAATATTTAAAAACCAATTAATAAAATTCCGAAACATTACAAATGTTTTATACTTCTCCAGTTTTAGTAGAAAGTTGATAACAAACCTCGATTGACCAATAGATTCCATTGAGCCGACTCCAAGTGAGCCGTAATATTCATTGTGTCCGGCATAGAATAATATTAAATCAGGTTTTTGTTCAATTACGCCCGGCAGCAAATCCCGGATGGTATAAGAGTTTGTTGCGGTCAGAGCAATATTGATAACCTCAATCTTAGTTTCAGGATAAAGTATTTCTAGTTTCTTTTTAACAAAGAGTCCAAAATCTCCGTTTGGAGAATACGGATAACCTGCTGCGCTGCTTCCACCCATAATAAATATTCGGAAGGTATTTTCACTTTTTATTTTACTAAAGCTGTTCTGGTTCGTGTAAGGGACGCTTTTAGTGGAATGAAAATATCTATGTCCAACATCGGGGTTAAGCATTAGTTCACCAGAAACAACTTCTACCCATTGAGTTGTATCTTGTCCGTAATTGAAGATTCTTAAAGAAAACTCCAACATAAGAAAGCAGAAAACTGGAATTAACAATAATATCAGGTTGAACCAAATGGGGTGTTTTTTCTTATCCGGTTCTGTTTTATAAATGTTTGGATCTTTTCTCTTTTTATTCCTTAAATCATTATTCTTTTTAATAATCTTTCTCCTCAATTCTGCTTATTTTTAAAATATAAACTAAGAAAAATAATTACTTTTTATTTTTATTCTATAAGGTATATTTTGATTCATATAAAATTAAAGAATAATACGGAAGAATGAGAATTGTTTTAAATCTCGGAATATTAATTTTACTACTATCTTTTCAGAGCAGATCTCAGGAAAAAACTGATATTTTGGTTAAAATTGGAAACAAAGAAATTTCTAGAAGTGAATTCCAAATAAGATATGAACTTACTCCACAGCTTTATAGGGAAAACAGAAATATTAAAGAATCATTAAAACGCGAATTTCTGTATTCACTAATTGCTGAAAAACTATTATCACTTCATGCTAATGCAATAAATATTGATACTTCGGAAGTTGTACAAAGATCATTAAAAACTTTTGAAGAAATGTTTGTAAGGGATGCGCTCTATAAAAAGGTTGTAAGGGAAAGAGCAAAAGATAAAGCCGATTCACTTCTTACTTTTTATCTGAATAACGCAAACAATGTACAAATGATTTTCATTCATTCTGGCGTGGAAGATGACATAAATAATATTTACGGCTTATTAAAATTAGGTGTCCCGTTCGATAGTCTTTATATAGAATTGAAAACACAAAGGAATGATACGCTTACTGTATCAGTTGGCGAACTTGATGAAGAGATTGAGAAAAAAATCTTTCATCTTCCGGATGGGGCTTTTACAATCCCGATTGAGCTGGAAGATGGTTGGTATATATTTAAAATTCTGAACAGATACAATCCTGTCTTAACCAAATCCAAAGGATGGGAAAGTGACTTTAAGAGGATGCAAAGACTTGCCTTAGAAAGAGCCGAATATGAGTTTTATGAGGAATACATATCTAATTTTTTTAAAAATAAGAAAGTTAATATTAATGCGGGTCTCTTAAAAAGTTTATCACAGCAATTCTATTTGTCTCTTGAAAAGAGAGTTATGCCGAATCAGTCCGTTCAAAGTCTGTTTCTGATGATTTCAGATTTACCCTTTATTGCAAATAACCTGGGGCCTGATACTTTAAGTTTGTCTTTCATTGAACTTGATAATCAATCCATTACACTTGGAGATTTCCTGCATTTTTTCAGATTTGAAAATTTTAAAGTAGATTCACTCGATCTTAAAGTAGTTTTTAATACTTTAAGCAATAAAACGAGAAAGTACATCGAGTACAAAATGCTTTCTGATGAAGGTTATAAACTGGGTCTTCATAATTCAGAGGAAGTTAAGAAACAGCTTCAAATGTGGAAAGACAATTACTATATGCAGTTAATTACTTCTGAATTTATTGATTCTGCAAGAGTAAATGATGATGAAATATTAGCTTTTTATAATGAAAGAAAAGGCGGGAATCTAAGAAACAAGGAGGTCAATATTCTGCAATTAGTCACTGATAGCCTTGAAGTGATTGAATCGATTTTAAATGATTTAGAGGCAGGTAAAGATTTTCATGAATTACTTTTAATCTATTTTGACCACCCGTCCGTTTCAAATTTAAGCGGCGAGTCAGGTTTTTTTTCCGTTGCTGCGCATGCTGAAATTGGCAGCATAGTGGCCTCTATGGAGATAGGAGAAATTTACGGCCCTGTTAAGCTAGCCAATGGTTATTCAATATTTAAACTTCTGGATGTAAAGGAGGATTCAGTTTTTCTTGTCAATGATTTCGAACAAATAAGAACTGATTTAGGCAGAGAGCTAGGTTATCTAAAAAAGCAGAATTCTTTTAATAAATTCATCGCCAATTTAGCTACTAAATATAATGTTAAGATCAATTTTGATTTATTAAAGTCTGTTATAGTTACATCACATCAATCAATTATATATAACTATTTAGGGTTTGGCGGAAAAGTACTTGCAGTACCACTACTTAATGTTAATATGGAATGGGTTCCTGAATGGCAGGGAAAACCAGAAAATATTCAATAAAATGATAAGTCAATAAATGTACATTCTAGGTATATCCGCATTCTATCATGATAGCGCAGCTTGTCTTGTAAAGGATGGGGAGATCAGAGCTGCTGCTCAGGAGGAAAGATTCACCCGCAAAAAACACGATCATAACTTTCCGGTGAACGCAATTAAGTTTTGTTTAGAGTTTGAAGGCATCACCTCAAGCGATATTGAGATTGTGGCCTTTTACGATAAACCATTTTTAAAGTTTGAAAGAATTCTTGAAACTTATCTTCAATACGCTCCGATTGGAATCAAGTCTTTTATCAAAGCAATGCCTTTGTGGATCAGAGAAAAGCTTTGGATGAAGGATATGATTAAAACAGAACTTGGATATGAAGGCAAAGTACTGTTCCCTGAACATCACGAATCACATGCTGCTTCTGCATTCTATCCCTCACCATATAACAATGCTGCTATTCTTACAATGGATGGAGTGGGTGAGTGGACAACTATGAGTTATGGAGTTGGTGAAGGTAACGGAATTAAATTATCTGCAGATATAAAATTTCCTCATTCTCTTGGATTGCTGTATTCTGCATTTACATATTACACCGGATTTAAAGTTAATTCAGGTGAATATAAAGTTATGGGACTGGCACCGTATGGTGAACCAAAATATAAAAAGCTGATTTATGATCATCTTATAGATGTTAAAGATGACGGTTCTTTCCGGATGAACATGGAGTATTTTAATTACTCTGCCGGGTTGACTATGACAAATGAAAAGTTTCATAAACTTTTCGGCGGTCCTCCCCGTGTACCGGAAACCAACCTGACACAGAAAGATATGGACCTTGCACGATCACTTCAGGATGTAACTGAAGAGATTGTGATGAAGATAGTAAAGCATGTTCATAAAGAAACTGATCAGAAAAATATTACTCTTGCAGGCGGTGTAGCATTGAACTGTGTTGCAAACGGTAAGATTCTAAGAGAAGGACCTTTTGAAAACTTATGGATACAACCTGCTGCCGGAGATGCAGGCGGGGCGCTTGGCGCAGCTTTAATCACATGGTATCAGTATCTAAACAATCCAAGAACTGCTAATGAAAAAACAGATAGTCAAAAAGGCTCATTTCTCGGTCCGACGTTCAATGATGATGAGATTCATTCATTCATCCAATCATCCAATCTTATCGCGATAAAGTATAATGAAGATGAACTTATAAAAACGGTATCTGATATATTAGCTGAAGAAAAAATCATCGGCTGGTTTGACGGCAGAATGGAATTCGGTCCTCGCGCACTCGGCTCACGTTCAATTATTGGTGATGCCCGTTCGCCTAAAATGCAGGCAAATATGAACATTAAAATAAAATTCAGAGAAGGATTCAGACCATTTGCTCCTTCTGTACTTGGTGAAAAGATTTCAGAGTATTTTGAGATTGACAGAGAAACCCCCTATATGCTCCTGGTGGCAGATGTAAAAAAAGAGCGCAGAAGAAAGATGACTGAAGAAGAAGAAAAGCTATGGGGAATTGAAAAACTTAATGTACTAAGATCAGATATTCCTGCCATTACTCACGTTGACTATTCTGCAAGAATTCAATCGGTTCATAAGGAAACGAATCCCCGATATCATAAGCTTATCAGTCAATTCGAAAAAGATCACGGTTATGCTGTTATTGTAAATACTTCTTTTAATGTTCGCGGTGAACCTATCGTTTGTACACCGGAGGATGCATACCGATGTTTTATGCGGACTCATATTGATTATCTTGTGCTTGGTAATTACCTGCTAAAAAAAGAGGATCAGAAACCTCTGGAAAAAGATGTTGACTGGAAAAAAGAATTTGTATTGGATTAATAATGCTTAAAGAAGAAATAAAACACATTGATAAATCAGATAAAGCTGTTAAAAAAACTTCTGTAACAATAGGAATTGTTTTACTAATCATAACTTTTATTTTATGGTATTTTGGTAAAACATCATTTATTTATTTTGGAGCAATTGGCGGAATATTTATAATTCTATCCTATATAGCTGTTCCCCTTCTTCGTCCTATTCATAAATTATGGATGAGTCTTGCGCTGATATTGGGCTGGTTTATGTCCAGAGTAATTCTCATAATACTTTTTTATCTTGTTATTGCTCCAATTGGTTTGTTTGCAACATTATTTGGTAAAAGATTTTTAGAGCTGAAGATTGATAAAAGTGCAAAAACGTACTGGGAGAAAAGAGAAAACATAATTAAACAGCCAATCGATTACGAAAGGCAGTTTTAACTCTGTGTTTCAACTCCGATACCTCTCTGGTAAAAAGATCACCACAGGGACCACAGAGATTTACACAGAGAACCCAGAGAGAAATTACGAATTTTAGAGGATAACAATGAGTAAACTTTCAACAGTAACAGAGCTTTGGCAATTTCTTAAAGTTAGAAAAAAATGGTGGCTTGCACCAATATTGATTATGCTTCTGCTTTTAGGAGGCTTAATAATTCTTACTAAAGGATCAGCATTAGCTCCGTTTATTTATGCGATATTTTAAAGCCCCGCCAAACCTCCCCTAAAGGGAGGCTTTTGGCTATTTTTCTTAACATTCATTCAATTATGAAAAAAGAAAAACTAACAATTAAAAAGAAAAAAAAGCGAATTCCGCTTCCGCAAAAACCGCCCAAAGTTGAAGAGAAGCCAAAATCTTATAAGCGCAGAAAAGAAAAGGAAAAACTTCGTAAAAAGATTGATGAGGAAACATCCTCCAATGGCTGATGCAACTGTTATAGCATCTTTTTATAATAAGATTGATTACCTCAAACTTGTTCTTGCTGGATTTGAAAGACAAACAAACAAAAATTTTGAAGTTATAATTGCTGATGATGGCTCAACTGAAGATATAGTTAAAGAAATTGAAAGCACATCAAAAAACTATGCATTCAATATTAAACATATCTGGCAGGAAGATAGAGGATTCAGGAAAAACAGAATTCTTAACCAGGCAATCCTTGCTTCCAACTCCGATTATTTGATTTTCATTGATGCAGATTGTATACCTCATTCACATTTTGTTGAAGAACACGTAAACAATAGATTGAACGAGGTTTGTTTAACAGGCCGACGGGTTAACCTTTCTGAAAAAATTACAACACAATTAACTGAAGAAAAAATTAAAGAAGGTTTTCCTGGATATAGAACTTCGCTCTTAATTAAAGATGGTTTATTTGGAAAGTCATATGATGTTGAAAAAGGTTTTTACTTTAAAAGTATATTTTTAAGAGAATTATTTAACTCAAAACAACGCGGACTTCTTGGATGCAATTTTTCTATTCATAAGAATGAGATAATTAAAATAAACGGGTTTGATGAACGATACGAAGCGCCATCAATCGGGGAAGATAGTGATGTTCAGTTTCGGCTGGAACTAATCGGAATAAAAATCAAATCATTGAATAACATTGCAGTTCAATATCATCTTTATCATAAAATGCAGAAACGCCCTCAGAAAAACCTTGATTTGTTTGAGGAAGTAAAAAAATCCCGCTTAGCCTTTACCCCTTACGGAATAAAATAAACTTTTTTTTACTCCCCAAATTCTAAAATTTCGCTAAAATTTAACCTAAAAAGATTTGCTTATTATTTAATATTTACCTTATATTTGCCGCCGTTAATCAAATTATACTTAAATTATTAAGGTAAAGTATGTTAGATGACATAGATATTAAGATTCTTAATATTCTTCAAAAATCAGGCAGAACCAAAAGAAATAAAATTGCTGAAGAAGTTGGGCTTTCAATTCCATCTGTTAGCGATAGGTTAAATAAGCTTGAAGAAAAAGGAATTATCGAAGGTTACTATGCAAAGCTGAACAAAAAAGCTTTTGGTTATGATATTATGGCATTTATCGTTGTTATAATGGATTCATCAAAACACTATAAAAATTTAATTACTAAAGTTGAAAAGATTCCTGAGATAATTGAATGCCATTCCGTTCTTGGTGAAGGATCCCATATGCTAAAAACAATAGTAAAAAATACCGAGTCTCTGGAAAAATTATTGAGTGAAATACAATCATGGACCGGCGTAATGGCAACAAAAACTACATTCGTATTGTCAAGTATAAAAGAATCAACCGAGATAGCAATCTGATTTGGGAAATAATGACATAGGTAGTAATTGCTGATGGTATCATTATTGATAAAAGTGTTCATCCCCGGAAAATATTATTAAATAAGTCCTCTTGTGTTTTGGGTAGTATCTTAAAAATCTTTGTTTTTTGGCAGAATTAAACTCCGATTTATTTCTATAAGATTATTTAAACGTCTTATTAAAGACATTTATTAGAATGAGATTAATGTAATAATTATAAACAAACTAAAAGGATAATTGTATGGCTAAATCAAAAACAAATTCATCTGTTGAGACCGTCCTAAAATTTATAAAGGACAATAAAATAAAGTTCGTTGATATGAAGTTTATGGACTTCCCCGGTCAGTGGCAGCATTTTACTGTTCCGGTTTCCCAGTTTAACTCCGGATCTTTTGAAGATGGTTTCGGATTTGATGGATCATCCATCCGCGGTTGGAAAGCAATAAACGAAAGTGATATGCTTATCATTCCGGATCCAAACACAATGTTTGCAGATCCATTCATTGAAGCACCCACATTAAGTTTAATTTGTGATGTATATGAACCGGCAACAAAAGAAAAATATTCGCGCTGCCCGAGAAACATTGCACAAAAAGCAGTAGCTCATCTTAATTCAACAGGTATTGCCGATACGGTTTACTTCGGACCTGAAGCAGAGTTTTTTGTTTTTGATGATGTACGATTTGATTCTCAGCCGAACGGTTCATTCTATGTGGTTGATTCTGTTGAAGGAAGATGGAACAGTGGAAGGGAAGAGTTTCCTAACCTTGGCTATAAACCTAGATATAAGGAAGGATATTTCCCTGTGCCTCCAACAGATTCACTAATGGATTTAAGAAATGAAATGGTAACTAATCTTATCAACTGCGGAATTGATGTTGAAGCTCAACACCATGAAGTTGCAAGCGGTGGTCAGTGTGAGATTGATCTTAAGTTTGCTCCCCTGGTTAAAGCTGCAGATGAATTATTAATGTTTAAATATATTGTTAAGAATACAGCAAAGATGCATAACAAAACGGTTACTTATATGCCAAAACCAATTTTTGGCGATAACGGCAGCGGTATGCATGTTCATACATCGTTATGGAAAAAAGGGAAGCCATTATTTTCCGGTGCCGGATATGCGGGCTTAAGCGAGATAGCTCTATATTATATTGGCGGATTATTAAAACACGCGCCAAGTTTACTTGCATTTACTAATCCAACCACAAATTCATATAAAAGATTAGTACCTGGTTTTGAAGCACCTGTTAATCTTGCTTACTCTCAGAGGAACAGAAGTGCATCTATAAGAATACCAATGTATTCATCAAGTCCTAAGTCAAAACGTGTTGAGTTCAGATGTCCAGATCCTTCTGCAAATCCATATCTCGCATTCTCTGCTATTATGATGGCAGGATTGGATGGAATTATCAATCGTATTGATCCTGGTGAACCGCTTGATAAAGATATCTATGATATGGAACCAGAAGAATTGAAAAATGTACCATCAACTCCGGGCAGTCTGGGTGAAGCATTAAAAGCATTAGCTGATGATCACGAGTATTTGTTAAAAGGTGATGTATTTACTGAAGACGTAATTGAAACCTGGATCAAATACAAAATGGATAAGGAAGTTAAACCTATGGCTTTACAGCCGCATCCATACGAGTTCAATCTTTATTATGATGTTTAATCACTAAAGAAAAAGTAAACAGGACTGATAATTTTTCAGCGTCCATGCCTTTTTTGGCTGGGCGCTGAGCACTATTAATTCCAATAAAGCCTGTATAAAGTTACTGTTCTGTTTTCTAAGCTGTTTATTCCGAAACCGGGAATTTCTTTTTGGTAAATAATTTCAGTTCTTATATCTGAATCAATTGCATCATCGAGTTTTACATCTTCCCTCAAAACGAGATAATGCGGGCTTTTAGCTTTAACATAATCAGACACATTAGCGTAATTAAATCTGTCTGCATCTACTAAGCCGGCAAGATCATAAACCTTAGCACCGGAATAGCAACCGACAATTCCAACATCATTTAAAGCCACAGTTTTAAAATCATCATTTTCATCCAACTTAATAAAATTAGCTATTTCCTTGTAAGAATTCTGAAATCCTTTTACGAATAAATCACTAGCAGGTTTTACAACACTGAATGTAATGTGAATATGAATAAACAAAACCAGTACAGAATAAATTGCAGTAAGTGAAAGATTGAACTGACTTTTATAATCTGTCATTAAATTAATCAGTGCGGCAACAGTTAAGATTATGACCGGAACGAACATTAAAGAATATCTTGAAATAATAGTAACATCTTTAACAGTGTAGTAAATATAAAACGAAATGAAGAACATAATTGCCAGCAGCAGTCCGGTATGTTTTAACCTATCTAATAATCTTACAAATTCTTCAATAAACCTTGCATCTTTTTTTTGTAGAAGAATTATGGTAACGAGAATAATAATGGCAAGCAGTATGAATTCAGGAATATTACCTCCGAGGAGAAGTTTTATGTTTCTTATGGTTCCTTCAAGAGTCATTGTAAAAAATCCGCCGTGCGCTTTTGCCCTGTAAGTATTTGGTATGATTGTTCCAAAATATAAGTAAGCAAAAAGAAACCATGCAAATAAAACACTTACTCCGGCGGAAAGTGTTTTTAAAGTTTGTTTTCGATGATGCGAGTTTACAAAAAACATAAAAAGGATGAATATGAAGAAGTAAACAATGAATTCCGGTCTTATTAAAAATGCAAAGCCCAGCAGCAGACCATAAATATAGGGATGTCTTACGTGGTAGCGGTCATAATAAGTATAAACCAGAAAAAGAAGCATGGCTAATGAAGCTGTTGCCTCCATTCCGCTGATCGCCCATCTTAAAAAGAAAGGATTTAAACAAAAAGAAAGAGCTGCAATAAATTTTATTGTAGGCTTGAGTTTTAATGTATCGGTAATGACAAGAAAAAGGAAAACACTTATAACCGAAAATATCCCGCTTAAAAGTCTTACAGAAAATTCAGGATTGTCAGTTATAATTGAAATGAACGCACCCATAAAAACCCACATTGGAGATGTAGATCCGTAGGTAACACTCCCCGTAAAAGCAAATCCTTCTCCGTTGAGTAATCCTAAAATGAAACCTATATGGATATATGTATCATCTCCCAGAAAATCTGGATAAAGAAAAGAAGCAAGCACCACAGGTAATGCACATAGCATTATTTTAAGAATTTTATTCAGTATTCCGGATATAAATCTTTGATCCATATTTAACTTTCTTGCTTAAGCCATAATTCCCAGATTTCAGGTTGATAACCTATAGAAACCTTTTTACCATTTCTTATAATAGGTGTTCTTAATAACAGTGGGTCTTGCAGTAGCTCTTCTTCAATATTAAAAACCATAAACTGCATATTGCGCTTTTTGTACTGCTGTCCATCTTTATCAATTAATTCTTCTATTGGAACAGCAGTTACAATGTTATCAAGTTCACCTTTTGCAAGTCCCTTTTCGTTCAGGTCTCTGAAATGATAAAGGATTTTCCTCTCCTTGAAGAATCGTTCAGATTTTTGTGTATCTCTGCACTTTTTCGTGCCCATTATCTGGAGATTCATAAATAAGTAATCCTTTCTATGCAAGATAAAAAAATTGTATAACTAAATTAGTCTGTTTAGATTTGTTCGAAAGTTTTCCAAAAAAATCATCGGGTTTAAAATGTATAAAACACTCAATTTAACAATCGCTTTTATTTTAGTTCTCTTTGTTAATCTTAGTCCACAATCTCACTTTGGTATTAAGACCGATACAGTTAAAGCACAGAAATTCGATATGGGTAAAATGTGGACTTTCGAAAGTTTCCCATTCGATTTCATTGAACAGGAATATGGATTCACTCCTTCCGATGCCTGGCTTGAAAAAATGCAGAAGGCTGCACTCAAATTTGGCGGCGGATGTTCCGGTTCCTTTGTTTCTGAGGATGGATTGATTATGACAAACCATCATTGTATCCGCAACAGCTTGCCTAATGTAAATGAAGAGGGCGAGGACATATTGTTGAATGGATTTTATGCTCCAACACTTGAAACTGAAAGAAAAATGCCCGGGTTAAAAGTTGAACAAATGGTCTTTGTGAAAGATGTTTCTGATGAGGTTCTGAGCTCAATGAGTGCAGGTAAAGACGATGCAGAAAAAATTAAATTTAGAAATGATAAAATAGAACAGATCAAAAACAAACACTCAGAACAGAATCCCGGAATTGTGTTCAGAGTGACTTCCCTGTACAACGGCGGAAAGTTTTCTCTTTATGGGTATAAAATTTACGATGATATAAGACTAGTTTTCGTTCCTGAACTATGGACTGCAAAGCTCGGCGGCGATTATGATAATTTTACTTATCCAAGATACGGACTCGACTGTGCCTTTTTCCGTGCTTATGAAAATGGTAAGCCAATTAAAGCTGATTATTATTTTACCTGGAATATGGATGGTGTGATTGAAGATCAACCGGTTTTTGTTGTTGGTAATCCGGGCACAACAGAAAGAATCAACACAATGGCACAGATTGAATTTGCGCGCGATGTTCAATATCCAATGCTGGTAAAAATGCTGAAAGATCTTTATGATATTTATGAAGAAAAGGTAACTGCTGATAATGCTCAGGATATGAGTCTTGTTGCCAGATTGTATTCAATAGGTAACGCACTTAAGGTTTATGAAGGTACTTATAGAGGCTTGCTTGATCCGTTTCTTATTGCCAGGAAAAAAGATTTTGAAAAGACCTTCCGTAATGCTGTTAATGCTGATCCGGAATTAATGGCAAAATATTCAAATATATGGGACGAAATCGCCGACTCCAGAAAAGAGGCAGCAAAAGATGCCGCTCGTTCATTTGCATACCAGATAAGCAATTTCTATTCACCGAGATATTTATTCATCGCAAGGGATCTTGTTGCACTTGCAAAGCAGCTTCAGCTTCCCGAAGATGAAAGGGATGATCTGTATATTGGTGAAGAATTGGAAACCACTATAGAAAGTATTTTCCCCGAAAACTTTAACAAAGAATTAAACGAAAAACTACTGCTTGTTCAGGTAAAAGTAATACAAAATAATCTCCCGCCAGATGATGAATTGCTAAATAAATTATTTAATGGTAAAAAAGGCGAGGAGGCGGTTAAATATCTACTATCTAAATCAAAAATAACGAACAGGGAAGATGTACTAAAGCTTGCAAAAAGTGGTGCAGATGCAATTCTCAATTCTGATGATCCATTTATTTACTACATACTTAACACTCAGGATAAACTCGCTGAAATAATTGCTTCAAACAGGGCACGAAATGATAAAGAAACAATTGCAAAGCAGCAGCTTGGCGAAGCTTTGTACAAAGTCTACGGTGAATCAATTCCTCCTGATGCAACGTTTACTATACGTATAGCCGATGGTATTGTGAAAGGTTACGATTATAACGGCACCCGTGCACCGATCAAAACAACTTTTTACGGGGCGCTTGACAGATATTATTCTTTCGATAAAAAATTTCCATTCAACCTTCCGGATAGATTTGAAAATCTGCCGGCAGAATTTAATCTTTCAGCCCCTCTTAACTTCATAAGTACAAATGATATTGTTGGTGGCAACTCCGGGAGTGCAGTTCTTAATATTGATGCAGAAGTAGTCGGTTTGGCATTTGACGGGAATATTGAAAGTCTGCCGAACAACTTTATATACACAACAGAAGCAAACCGTACAGTTAGTGTTAGTGCTGTCGGAATGATTGAAGCAATAAATAATTTATATAATGCAAAATCACTCAGTGATGAAATAATTAACGGTAAAAGAAAATAAGAGGTAAAAATGAAAAAAATGATTCTTCTTTTGGTACTCATAATTTCTGTATCAGCCTTCTCGCAGGATTTCAAGCCTCCAAGGGATAAGCGTAATATCAAAGATCTTACCATCTATGAAATAAAGCGAAAAATAGCTCTCAATCTTGAAACTTTAGAGAGGGAGTATCTTACAAAACTAAGTTATCGTGATTATATCCGTTCAAAGGATATGCTGATTGAGTCATACAATCTCTTAATGGCCATTCCCGATGAAGATGACTACCAGTATAACGATCCGGTACCAATGAGTGATCAGGAATTTTCAGCATTGGTCAGCAGCGTAAAGAATGAATCATTTGAATCTGATATGCTGTCCATTGTTCAGATTTCAGCAAAGTATAACTTCTTCACTGTCAGCCAGGTAGTAAGACTCATAAATCTGTTTTCGTTTTCCAGCGGAAAACTTGAAGTGGTTAAAATGGTTTATCCTAATGTTATCGACAGGTATAATTCACATCAGATAATTAACGCATTTACTTATTCTTCAGATAAAGAAAAAGTCAGACAAATTATAGCATCATATCCTGAAAGATAATATTATGCACTGGTTAGTTCTTTTTATTGCCGGCTTGTTTGAAATTGCCTGGGCTGTTGGATTGAAATACTCCGATGGTTTTTCAAAACTATGGCCCAGCGTTTTTACTATTGCAAGTATGATAATAAGCATGGGGCTGCTGGCCTACTCAGTTAAGCATCTCCCGGTTGGTACAGCTTATGCAGTCTGGACAGGTATCGGCGCAGTAGGCACCGCAATTCTTGGAATGTTCCTTTTTAATGAATCAAAAGAATTTATAAGAATATTTTTTATTTTTTTAATAGTGGTTGGAATTGTAGGGCTGAAATTATTTACTGGAGAACAAACTTCATAAGCGGGCTTTTGATTATCTACGGAAAGGTTTAAGTAGCAGATAAATAAAAAATCTTATCTGCATTACATTATTAAATCTTTCAATCAAACAATCATCCAATCAATCACTAGTTAGGAGCTTTAATTACTATTCCGATTTTTGCAGCTTCATTAAATAACTGTTCAGCAAGAATAATATTTGTTTCTATTTCAAACCCGGCATAATGCAATGCGTCAGCAACCCAGGTATTACAGGTACGAAACAAATGGTAGGACTTTGGTGATCTGAAAAACCTGATCTTTCCGCCAGCCTGCTCGCTTAAAACAACTGAATTTCCTTTACCATCCCTGTAAATTGCTCTCGAAATAAACCTGGTTAATTTTTTTAGTTGTGAGTCAGTTACCGGAATTTTAACAACTATTTCAGAGTAGGCAAATAAATCCTCTTTTGAATACCACAATCCTTCGACTCTTAAAGTGCTGGGGGTTGCATAAAACAATGCTCCGAAAGCCAGGCCGGAATCAAATCCGGGATATTGATAAAACTCTTCATCACCCCAACCAAAATCAATTAAGTTATACTCTGAAAAATATTTTACTTCGGGTATTATTACGGTATCTATCTGATCTAATGTAAAAACTAAAGCTGTATGCCAGAACTGTTTTATAAGGTAAACCGGCTGCAATCCGCTTTGGGAAATATCTTCCTGAACCTGTAGAGCCGGGGATGTATGCAGAAAAAAAAATATTACAGGATATATCACAAAGGTTTTCATATTAAATTTTTATCTTTCATGAGCAAAACAAATCTTTTTTATCTGAGGCAAACAATGAAAATTGCAAAAGCTGTTCTTCTCTCACTTTTCTTAATAATCTGTTTAAATGCACAGTCCAATAATAATAAATATGTAATTGTTATTCATGGCGGAGCGGGATATACCTCGCCTGATATTTCTGATTCTTTAAAATCAATTTATTTTAATTCATTAAATGCTGCTCTTCAGCTAGGAAAAGAAATACTTGAAAACGGAGGAAGTTCGCTCGATGCGGTTGAGCAGGTTGTTCGTTTAATGGAAGATGATACAGTTTTCAATGCTGGCAAAGGTGCAGTGTTTACGGAAGCAGGAACACATGAGCTAGATGCCTCGATTATGTTTGGAAAAGATTTATCCTGCGGTGCAGTTGCCGGAGTTACAAAAATTAAAAATCCGATTTCACTTGCAAGATTAGTTATGGAAAAAACTCCGCACGTTTTATTTGTTGGTACAGGAGCTGATAAGCTCGGTGATAAATTTAATGTAGATCTTGTTGACAACACCTACTTCAGAACTGAATTCAGGTATCAGCAATGGTTAAAAGCCAAACAAAAGGAGACTGAACCGAAAGGAACGGTGGGATGTGTTGCTCTTGATATTCATGGAAACATCGCTGCAGCTACATCAACAGGAGGACGAAGCGATAAATGGATTGGCAGAGTAGGAGATTCGCCAATAATAGGTGCGGGAAATTATGCAAACAATAATACCTGCGGAGTTTCTGCAACCGGATGGGGAGAGCTTTTCATCAAGCATAATGTAGCATTCAACATTTCTGCATTGATGGAATATAAAGGACTGTCACTTCAAGAAGCTTGCGATGAAATGCTATTTAATAAGCTTGAAGAAGGTACCGGCGGAGTAATTGCATTAGATAAGGACGGCAACTTTTACATGCCATTTAATACAGCGAGTATGTTCAGAGGTGTTGCTACTTCTGAAGGTTTATTTCAAACCGCAATCTGGAAATAATCAGTGGGAAAATTTTTATGAGACCTGCAGAAAATGATTACGCTCCTTATTATAAAAGTTATATTGAAAAAATTCAAGGGGATGATATCCTCAAAATTCTGCTCCATCAAACAAAAGAATGTCAGAATATTCTTAATTCCTTTCCTGAACATAAAGGTAATTACCGATATGCAGAAGGTAAATGGACTGTTAAGCAGGTCATTGGTCACATTATGGATACGGAACGTGTATTTACTTACCGTGCTTTATGTATAGCAAGAGGTGAAAAGCAGCAGCTTCCGGGATTTGAGCAGGATGATTATATTAACACCGGAAAGTTTGAATCACGCAATCTCTTTGAGCTTATATATGAATTAAGATTATTAAGAGAAAGCAATTTGCTGCTTTTTAAAAGTTTTGATGATGAAATGCTGAACAGAAGAGGAACTGCAAGCGGATATGAAGTTACTGTCAATGCTTTGCTGTTTATGATTGCCGGACATATGCAACATCATCTTGATATATTGAAAGAACGGTACATTTGATATTCAGGTGCAAGAATGCACAGGAATGGATAGTTTGCAGGTATTACGACAGCCAATACAAACTAAATGACTTTGTAAATCTCGCCCAGTATTTTAGAAGTAGCTCCAAGGTTTTCATTTACATACTTTACTGCAATAATACCTTTTTCTTTCCGGAGTAAGTCATCAGAAAACAGTTTTCTTAAATTACGATAAGCCTCACGCTTGTTTTTTACCATTATACCACCGCCGAGTTGCAGTAATCTTTGAGCTTCCTGTGAAGTATCTATTTTAGGTCCAAACATAACCGGAATACCGTAAACCGCTGCTTCCAGAACATTATGTATGCTGTGTTTAAAACTTCCGCCGACAAATGCTATATCCGCATAAGTATAAAGAGTTAATAAAATACCTATTGAATCAACAATTATCACTCTTTCAGCTGAATAGTTTTTAAGAAAAGAAAAACGGATAGTTTTAAACTCCCGGGAAAACTCGTTTTCAATCTTTTCAAGATGCAATAAAGTAGGTTCGTGCGGAGCGATGATCATTATAACTGATTTATCGTTATTTGCCAGTTTTTTAAAAGCCGGAAAAATTACTTCTTCATCCTGTTCCCAGCTGCTGCCGAAAACAAAAACTTTTTTATTCTTAAGAATTTCAGTATTGATGAGGTTTACTTCTTTAGCCAGCTTGCTTCTTTGATGAACTCTGTCGAATCTGGTATCACCAACTGCAGTAATAATATTATCAGAAATATCAAATCTCTTAAATTCATCAGCATCAGATTCTGATACAGTAAGTATTTTTGTAAACCAACTGAAAAGTATTTTGTGAAAAGATTTAATCAGCGGCAGTTTCCTGGCAGAATCTTTGCGCATAGTTGCGTCTACTAAAAAAACAGGAATAGATTTTTCACTCATAGCTTTCATAATATTAGGCCAGATATCATAACGCATTATTACTGCAAGGTCTGGTTTTACTATGCTGATGAATTTTCTTGCGTTGAAAATAGTATCAAACGGCATATATGCTATAAGGTCAGCAAAGGGATACTTTTTTGAATTTTCATATCCGGAAGGTGAGAAAAAAGTGATCAATACATTTACATTCCTGTTTCTCTTAAGTTCTTCGATGATAGGTTTTGCCTGCTCAAATTCGCCAAGTGATGATGAGTGAAACCAAACCAGTTTTTTATTTTTATCAATTGAAAGTGCGTTAAGTATTATCTCTTCATAAACCCGTCTTCTGCCTGTGATACCCCGGCGGATTTTACTGTTAAACAGACTTGCAGCATTCAAGGTAATGTATAAAAACGGAATAATTATAAAATCATATATAAAGTACCAGATTATTTTCACGACTTTAATACCTCATCTAATGCTTCAAATGCTCTCTGTGGAGATATTTCTTTCATACAGTTAAAGTGTTTTTCAGGACAGCGATTTTTTCCAATGTGCGAACAAGGTCTGCAGGATAAATTATTATTTTCCAAAATAATATTTTTATTCTTGTATGGTGTGAATCCAAATTCTTTAACTGTAGAGCCGAAGAAAGCTATTACTGGAACCTCAGCGGCACAAGCTGTATGCATCATACCGGAGTCATTGCAGTAAATTGCCTTGCATAAAATCATATTAGCAGCAGTTTGAAGTATATCATCGTCGTTCTGGAGATTAATTACTTCGGGAACCTGGTTTTTAATTTCCAGACAAATCTTTCTGTCTGTCATTCCACCGAATAATAAAATATTCCAGCCGTTTTTTAAAAGTAAGCGGCAAAGTTTTACATAATTATCTAATGGCCACATTTTGGTAAAATGTCTGCTTCCCGGACAAATCCCAATGTAGTTTTCATTTTTTGATAGAAATTCAAATGGCATGGTATTAGCAACAATATCTAATCCTGAATTGTCCAGGTCAAATCCCTCTATTGTATCTGCATATCTAACAGGAATCTGAGGAGCATCTTTTAGTAAATTTATTTTAGTGTTAACGAGCAGAAATTTTTCAAGTGTTTTTTTCTTAAATCTAACTGTTTTTCCTTTTGTTCTTGCTGTAAGCTTTCTTGAGTTTAGATTATTCTGCAGATCTATAATCAGATCATAACTTTGTTTTCTGAGTTCGGACATTAGTTCTTTTCGCTTAGCGGAATTAAATGAAAATTTATTTCTGAGATGCGGATTGTGAGCAATAACATCATAGTATTGCCGCTTTACGATAATATCAATTTCTATGTGTGCGTATCTGGTTTTGAGTGATCTGATCAGTGGAGTTGAAAGTAGTATATCGCCAAGCGAACTCAGTCTTATAATCAGAATTGATTTGATATTTTTTAGATTCAGGTTACTCAAATTACCACTGTTTTATTTTTTCATTACTAATTTAGTCAATAAAAATAATCAGTACCATAATATACTTGAACTTTTAGGCTTTGACAGTTAATTTTCCGTTGAAAAAAAATCAGGACATTGAATGACGACATTACCTCCCCCGGGAGTAAAAGAATTCCCGGCAGATTCACTTGAGAAAAAAATATACGGTATAGTTGAAAGCTTTGCAGAGTTTATGCCAGTACAGAATGACAGGTACAGGTTAGGCTACTGTTTATTTAAATATGTGAACGGTGAAGGCGACGAACCGAAGATAGCTTTGAAATCTGCGAAGATAAAAGTTGAAGGTATTGCTGTATCCGAATTGGCTGAGAAGATTAATTCTGAGCTTGCGAAAATTGAAAGTAAGTAAATTGGTTCAGGGTATAATGGAATAGAGGTATAAGGGGATATCGGAATTGTCTTTAACTCTATACCTTATACCCTTTACATTTATGCCGACCAACCTTGCGATGATCATTTCGCAATAGCTTATCTTTTTTATTTCTTTTCACGCAGTTTAAGATTACATTAGAACAGTATTTTATAAACTGTATCCTAAATCAGTGGTGAAATATTGGGAAGATTCAAAAGATATTATTTCGATTTCACTAAAGCACTCTTTTTCTTAATCTTACTCTGCACGGCAAGCTGCAACACAGTTGATCCGCCCCCGGATAAAACTGTGCTTACTTTAACACTTGAAGACGTAAGCTGCACTGAAGCGTGGATAACTCTTACCGCAAACAACCTGCAACTGCCCGCAACACTTAGCCTGATAAAAGACGACACCATTAAGAAAACCATAAACCTGCAAACAGCAGATACTTTGCTTTATATGGACTCACTCCTGCCAAACCAAACATACAAATTCCAATCAGTCATTCAGCCATTCAACCAATCGAGTAACGAGATTTCCGTTACAACAATGGACACCACAAGTCACGACTTTACCTGGGAAACATTTACTTTTGGCGGAACAGCGGGCAGCAGTGTTTTATACGATGTAGCAATTGTAAACGAGAACTGTATATGGGCAGTAGGAGAGATTTATGTTGCAGATACGAGTGTAAACGGTTATACAATGTATAATGCTGTACATTGGGATGGGAGTGAGTGGACATTGAAAAGAATAACTGTAACTCATAATGGAAATCTTATTACACCACCGCTATATGGTATCTTTGCCTTTTCAGAAACTGAGATCTGGCTATCAGCGGGTGTACCGATAAAAGGAGATGGAATTAACTGGACACAATACCATTTATTTGATATGGGAGTGCTAAATCAGAACGATGGACATTTAACTAAGATATGGGGCTCATCGTCTTCAGATATTTATTTTGTAGGAGCTTTGGGAACAATCGTATACTACAATGGACAAAGTTTTAGCAAGATAGAAAGTGGTACTTCAACTATAATAAATGATATATGGGGATTTGTAAATAATAACAATGAAACTATTGCATACTGCCCAGTTTCATCGTTCTTCACGCCTGGTGCCAAAAAGATATTAAGGATTAAAAATAATTTGGTTGATTCAGTGTCCTGGAATATTGATAGACTTTTGTACTCTGCTTGGACAAATAGTGAGAGATATTTATATGTATGCGGAA
>DATHSU010000292.1:0-2250 GCA_035463895.1 Ignavibacteriaceae bacterium
TAGAAACTACCAGAAATCTTCTGGATGTCTCACTTAATAATTTAGATTCAATTAAAAGATTTGTTGTTGTGAGTAGTCAAACTGTTACAGGACCATCATTAGATGGAAAACCCGTTACTGAAGAGACTGAATGCAGACCAATTACTACATATGGAAAAAGCAAACTTGAGGAAGAAAAAGTTGCTTTGACTTATACAGATAAACTACCAATAACAATTTGTCGTGCTCCGGCTGTTTATGGAGAAAGAGATACTGAAATATTTATCTACTTTAACACATTCAGCAAAGGGTTAACAACAACTATAGGTTTTAATAAAAAAGTATTAAGTCTGATTCATGTAACAGATCTGGTTAATGGAATTTATTTATCAGCAAAAAGTGAAAAATCTGCTGGACAAACATATTTTGTTAGTTCTGAAAAGTATTATACCTGGCCGGAGATAAATACTATTACTGCGAATGTAATTGGGAAAAAAGCAGTTATAATAAAAGTTCCGCATTTCTTAGTTTATACAATTGCTGCTATTGCACAGTTTTTTGCATTGTTCAGTAAAAATGCTGCTACTCTTAATCTTGAGAAAGCTAAAGATATTACCCAACAATACTGGATATGTGATACTTCCAAAGCTATTAAGGACTTTGGATATAAACAGAATATATCTGCTGAAGAAGGAATCAGAAGAACGATAGAATGGTACAAGAAAATGAGGTGGATCTAATGGAATTGGGTGATATGCTAGTTAAGTATTAGATATTTTTTGTGCTAATTGTTTTTAGCACCTTCATCAACCCAGGTTCTAAATCCATCCAATTGATTTTTTGTTAACGAGGGGGCAGTGCCTACTGGAGGCATTTGAGGGTTGCCTCCTGGTTCGATAGTCCAAATAAGTATGCTTGTTTCTGGTGAGCCAGGAACTACTATTCTTCCATCAACAAATCGGGTATGCAAAGAAAGATCTAAACCAGCTTCATATCTGCCGTTCGCATGACAAGAATAACATTTTGCCTGAAGTACCGGGACAATATGTTCAGAAAAACTAACATTAGAATCAGGAATAACCCGATTATCCACATCATCAACAGTAATTGTATCATCACAATTAGTGAGAATAAAAGCAAAAATCAAAATACTTATGGTGAATAGTAACTTTTTCATATTTTTAAATTTTTTCATGCGTATTATAATGCAAAATCAATAACACAACAACAGAAATAATCATACAAATAATTGAATAATTTTTATGAATTGCAAAATCATTATAACTTTTTTAGGTTTGCATTAGATTTTTACTTTTCTGGGGCTATAGCTCAGCTGGGAGAGCGCTTGAATGGCATTCAAGAGGTCAGCGGTTCGATCCCGCTTAGCTCCACTAATCAATCAAAAATTTCACATTCTTGCTTTATTTCTATTTCATATCCATGCTTTTTATACAAAAGCGTCAAAAAAAGTATTAACCTCAGGGTAGAACTCTTCAAATAAATACTTATTTTCATTGCAATGAATTTACTTCCTGTTAATAATTACTATAAAAAAATTCTTCAAGTGGCATTGCCCGCCATTGCAGGGCTATCAACGCAAATGGTTGTTTCACTTGTTGATTCAGCTATGGTTGGCCGACTTGAGGAAGCAACTTATGCTCTTGCAGCTATGGGTATCGGAGTTCTTGCAACCTGGGCTTTAATCAGTTTTTTTTCCAGCCTTGCTACAGGAATTCACGTTATTGTAGCCCGAAGATTTGGGGAGGGTAATTTTTTAGCTTGTGGAAATACCTTAAATAATTCACTTCTTGTTGCTTTGCTTATAGGCTCCGTAGTTGCGTCTGTTGGTGTATTTTTTGCTCATCCTATTGCATCTTTTTTTGCTACTGATGACATTGTGGCAAATTATGCATCTGAATATATTTTTTACAGATTTATAGGCATACCGTTATTTTTAATATCTGTTTCATACAGAGGTTTTTATTTCGGAATTAGTAAAACCAAGATTTTTATGATTTCCGGTATAGTAACGAATTTTCTTAATATAATATTTAACTATATTTTTATTTATGGAACACTTGGTTTCCCCAAAATGGGATTAGCCGGTGCAGGATTAGGTTCAACGCTGGCAACTTCATTTGATCTCTTCTTTTATTCTTTTATTATCTTACTTCCTTCATACCGCCATCGTTTCAGAAATTTTTCCAACTTTAAGTTTGATTGGGATGTTATTAAAGCAATATTTAGAATCTCATTGCCCGTATCTTTTCA
>DATHSU010000293.1:0-3497 GCA_035463895.1 Ignavibacteriaceae bacterium
CTCGGATGCAGATATGGAAAATTCAGAAACTCAAGTCTGGTTAGATTTTTCTTATGAGTGTGGTTATATAAATAAAGGTGACTATTCCCGATTGATGAAAAAATCTGAAGAGGTTGGAAAGTTATTAAATCATATGATAGAATATCCGGAAAAGTATTTAAGAAAAGATGAAAAGTTTAAATAATTGCATACTGCCTATTGCTCCGCCTTTGGCGGATTGCCTACTTTGCAATGATAAGAAGATAATGATTTGTTTTCTGAAAAATAGAACGATAGAATGAAAAAAGAATACGACATAATAGTAGTCGGAGCCGGACCCGCCGGAAGCATGGCTGCACGTTTTGCCGCTGAGCAGGGTGTATCCGTGTTAATGCTGGAGAAGGACAGGGATGTAGGTTACCCTGTTCGTTGCGGTGAAGCGATCAGTAAGCCGGGTGTAGAAGAATTTATCCAAAGTGATGATAAATGGATTGCCGCTAAGATCAGTAAGTTTTCGTTCAATGCACCGGATGGTTCGGAAGTTATTATTGATTTCGGTGAAGCCGGTTATGTTCTTGAACGTAGAATTTTTGACTATGAACTTGCCCGTACTGCCGCTGATGCCGGAACAGAAATTTTAACCCGTGCTTATGTTAACAATCTGATTTTTGATAACGGAAAAGTAAGCGGAGTAAAATATGAGTATCAGGGTGAACAGTTTGAAATAAAATCTAAAGTTGTTATTGCTGCGGATGGAGTTGAATCCAGAGTTGGCCGTTGGGCAGGATTAAAAACCCACATAGATTTCCGTGACATGGAAAGTGCAGTTCAAATTACTGCGGCAAACATTCCCGTCGATCAGAATACACTATATTTTTATTTCGGACAGGAGTATGCCCCGCAAGGCTACTTCTGGATTTTTCCTAAAGGACATAACAAAGCAAATATCGGACTTGGAGTAAGCGGAATGATCGGTAAGAAAAAATCCGCTCAGTCTTTCCTTGATGATTTTATGAACAAGCATTATCCATATGCCCCTGTTCTTACAAAGATTGCAGGTGGAGTTCCTTGTTCAATAACGCTTGATAAAATCTCAGGACCTGGAATAATGCTCGTCGGTGATGCGGCACGGCAGGTAAACCCGCTAAGCGGAGGAGGCATTGCAAGCGGAATGATTGGCGGAAAAATTGCAGGAACAATTGCTGCCGAAGCCATTAAAATGAACAAGCTTGATCACATTTTAACTTATGATAAAGCTTGGCATGACCGACTTGGGAAACGGCATGAAACTTTTAATCGTATTAAAGAAGGTATTTACAATTTTTCCGATGATAAGTTTAACAGCATTGCACATTCTGTTTTGAAGATACCAGTTGAAAAAAGAACACTTGGCAAAGTATTCACGAAAGCATTAATGAATAATCCTTCCCTTCTTGTTGATATAGCAAAAGTATTTGTAGTATAACTTCCTGATTTATTTACAGCAAAAACGATTTTTAAAGATAAATGTTGAATTTCCATTTGGAATTCACTACGTTTATTTTTCTTTTTAGAGTTAACTCAGAATATATACTTGTTTCTTTTTTCCTTTCACTTAAAACCGGAGACCTTTTATGAAAACTTCTTACACATTCTTAATAACCATCTTGTTAATCACAACTTCCTTTACACAAACAAATATTCCACCCGGTGATGTAAGCGGCACCTGGACTCTTTCCGGATCGCCATACAATGTAACCGGGGATATTACAATATCTAATGGTGAAACTCTTATCATAGAACCCGGAGTAACAGTAAACTTTCAGGGTTTTTATATTTTTGCTGTTCAGGGGCGATTGCTTGCAATAGGAACCCAGACAGATTCGATAAGATTCACATCTTCAAATACAACAGAAGGATGGCGGGGGATAAGATTTATAAATACACCAGCGACAAACGATACTTCAAAATTTTATTATTGCAGTATCAGGCATGGGAAAAATAATTCGGGAACCGGGGATAACCCTTTAGGCGGCGGAATGTTTATAAGAAACTTCAGCAAAGTTCACATTTCTCATTGTTATTTCTCCGATAACAGTGCACGATGGGGCGGAGCAATTCAGGTTAGAGAAAATACCCATATACTGATTGAGCACTCAACATTTACAAATAACTATGCAGAGTTCAGCGGTGCAGGAATACGAGCAATAGACTTTTCAGATCCGGTTATAAGATTTAATAAATTGTATAATAATTCGGTAGGAAGCGGTGGTGCCGCAATGTATTTCTATCGCTCGAATGCATTGGTAATGAATAATCATATTTATAATAATACTTCAACAAGTTCGGGTGGTGCGGCTTCTTTAGATAACTCAATGCCAACGTTTATAAATAATCTTATAGTAAACAATACTTCTGTAAATGGCGGCGCGTTACATTTTACTACGCTTTCCAATGCAAAGATAATTAACAATACCTTTACAGGTAATTCTGCAACTAACGGTGGAGCATTATATTTTTCGCTATCATCAAATCCCGATTTTATAAATAATATATTCTGGGGCAACACAGCACCATTCGGATCTCAGGTTTATATTGCCAATGATAACTCCGATCCTAATTTCTATCATTGTATTGTTCAGGATGGGACTCTTGGCTTTGTTGGTCCTGGTGCTGCCGGAAATTACACCGGTATTTATTTAAATAATATTAATGCAGATCCTTTATTTGAAGGCGGTGGGATTCATCCTTATGCAATTACTGAAAGTTCACCAGCTGTTGATGCAGGCAGACCGGATACTTCCGGACTTAACCTGCCGCAGTTTGACTTTGTCGGCAATCCAAGAATAGACAATGGTATTGTGGATATTGGCGCTTACGAGTATCCTTCAGAAATTCCGGTTGAACTGGTTTCATTTACTATCAATATTTCGGGTAACAGTCTAACTTTGAATTGGACGACTGCATCGGAACTAAATAATGCGGGATTTGACATCGAACGTAGTGTCATTTCGAACGGAGTGAGAAATCTGGTTTGGGAGAAGATAGGTTATGTTGAAGGAAACGGAACTACAACAAAACAAAATCATTATTCATTTATGGACAAAGTACTTTCACAAGAGAAATATCAATACCGGTTAAAACAAATCGATTTTGATGGTACGTTTGAATACTCGCAAATTATTGAAGTTGATATTTTTACTGTTAATGAATTCGTTTTAAATCAAAATTATCCAAATCCATTTAACCCAAGTACAAACATCAGTTGGCAGGTGCCAGTAGGCAGCTGGCAAACATTAAAAGTTTATGATTTGCTTGGAAGAGAAGTTGCAACATTGGTTGATGAGTTCAAGCCTGCCGGAAGTTATGAAGTTAATTTTGATGCTTCTCAACTTTCAAGCGGAGTGTATTTTTATACTCTGGAAACAGACAACAATAGCGTTACAAAAAAACTTATACTATTGAGATAATGAGATAATAAGTGCGGGGTTTAAAACTCCGCACTTATTCCTATTGATGGAAGAATTCCAATTGAAGAT
>DATHSU010000294.1:0-3686 GCA_035463895.1 Ignavibacteriaceae bacterium
ATATCTTTGTAAGATCAAACTCACAGCTTGAAGAACTTGGTGCAAGGTATATCTTTGTAAGATCAAACTCACAGCTTGAAGAGCTTGGTGCAAGATATATCTTTGTAAGATAGCTGATAAAATTACAATCAGTATATAGAAAAGCCTTCTCAACGGAAGGCTTTTTTATTTTCAATTCAACTATTTATAGACTATTTTTAGAAAAAAGTTTTATTGTTTTTTAAACTCTTATCCGATGAAACATATTTTCTTGATTATTATTTTTTGTACTGTTTCATTAAGTAGATTTGTTTACTCCCAGGACTCTTCCAAGCTGAATATAACCCATGAGAATAAGTCAAGCCTGCTTTCAACCATTAATAATAATGGTAATATATTTATTTCCATCAAAGAATTTTCAGAAGCTTTAGAACTTCAATACAAAAGCAGAAAACATTTTAATGAGTTTATAATTCAATATGGTATCAGCACTGAACTGATATTTTCATCTGGTAATCCTTTTGTTATTATCTTGACCTTAACAGATAGCAGCCGGACAGCTTATCAGTTAACCCATCCTCCAATAATACAAAACGATGTAATTTTTGTTCCATTAACTGAAACTATTGAATTGCTCAACAGTTTAATGGATAAAATAATAATACAGGTTAGTCCAACAAATCTTCAAGTTGTCAATAGAGAGCAATCAATTGTTACTGAGCCAGAAACCAAACCAGAGAAAAAAACAATATCTTTGAAAATTCGTGATGAAGAAGAAAAGGCAGTGATAACAATTTTATCATCATCAAAAGCTCCGGTATTTTCAAATTTTTTCAATGGAAAGAACTTACACCTTGTTCTTTGGGATGTTGTACTTACTAAAGATTCAGTAGTTGAATCAAAAGTCAGTGCATTAATAAATAGAATCGAAGTTTATCCTCAGGAAGAATACACTGAGATAGTCTTTAATCTTACAATTGATGAGGTAATGGCATATTATGAAAAAGGTGATAGTGATAATGAATTTAGTTTACATATAAGCCGTCGGGAGTATGGAAGATGGTATGTTAGAGAGACAGAAAATTTCAGGTGTATTTACCGGGACTCTCATTCACATCTTGTTAATCATATACTTGCATCTGCAGAGAATTCACTTGCCGTTATATCAGAACTGTTTAATTATACCCCTTCTGAAAAAATAGTGATTAACACATACGATGTAAGTGATTATGGATTTGGTGGTACAACCACAATCCCGCTGAATTTTATAAGATTGGAAATCGAACCATTAGAACCCGGTTATGAAGTTACTCCTTACAATGAACGTTTTCAGTGGTTGTTAAGTCATGAACTTGTTCATATTGCCGTTAATGATGCATCCTCTGGTCCGGAAAGATTTTTAAGATCAATATTTGGAAAAGTTAATCCGGAAAAAAACAGACCAATAACAGTTCCTTTTAGCTTGTTAACCGGGATAAACAGGTATACTCCAAGGTGGCATCAGGAAGCTCCTGCAGTATATCTGGAAACCTGGTTAAGCGGTGGTTTCGGAAGAGTACTTGGAAATTTTGATGAAATGTATTTCAGAAGTCTTATAGTTGAAGGAAATGAATTCCCGGATGATATATATCTTGATGGATACCTTGGGCATAATAGCTTCTTACTTGAAACACTCTATTATATGTATGGTGGAAGATTCATTACACATTTAGCTATAAAATTTGGAAATGAAAAAGCACTTAAATGGTTTTCTACTGAAAATTCCGATTTTTTATTAGGTTATAAAAGCAGGTTCAAGAATACTTTCGGGATTAGTTTTGGCGAAGCCTGGAAGGATTTCATACTAGAGGAAAAATTATTTCAAAAAAAAAATATTGATATTCTCAATTCTTCACCATTAACGCCAGTTAAAAAACTTTCAAATGAAAAATTCGGATTTGTTACCGAACCATATTTCTCAAAAAATTTAAATTCAATTATTTATGGCTATCATAAACCTGGTGTATTAGCAAATCTCAGGATTTTTAATCTAAATAATTTTAATTCAAAAAAACTGGTTACTCTGCCAACACCAAGTGCTATAAGAGTTGCTTCAACTGCTTATGATGATAGTTTGAAACTTTTGTTTTATACTACTAACAATAACCAGCTTTATCGTGATATACATATTTATGATCTCGATAATCAAACAGGAAAAATCTTATTTGAGAACTGTCGAACAGGCCATCTTACAATTTCTTCACAAAAACACGAGCTATGGGGAATACAGCATAACAGCGGAAATGCAATCCTAGTAAGATCAAAATATCCGTTTGATGTTCTTGAAACAATGGTTGTTTTTGAAATCGGAGATGAAATTCAGCAACTTGCGATAAATAATGAGGGTAATTTTTTAGCCGCGGTAATTCACAGAGCTTCAGGGCAGCAATCCATTGTAATTTCAGACATCTCTAAACTTGATGCCGGAGGAAAGTTTCAATTTTCAACTATTACTTCTTCTGGTTCTCCTGAAAATCCCTATTGGTCGGATGATGACAAATACTTGTTTTGGAATGCTTACACTAATGGAGTATCGAATATTTACCGTTGTGATCTTGAGACAGGAGATATAACCGCCTTAACACATAATTTAACCGGTTTATTTAAACCAGTTTATCTTTCACAGGATTCTTTATTTGCTTTTAAATTTTCATCAGATGGAATGACTCCCGTCATTATTCCAAACAAGAGTGCCAATAGATTACCCGCAATAAATTATCTCGGTCAGGAAGTGTTAAACAGCAATTCAGAAGTTATGAATTGGGCTTTGAATAATTCGGTTGAGGTTTTAAGGGAAAAAGAATTAACGAAAGAAAAAAAATACAACTCATTTAATAATATTCAGATACAGACTTTTATTCCTGTAATCTCCGGTTTTCAAAAAAGTAAAGTCCTAGGATTCTTTGCACATTTAGCAGATCCAATTTTAAGAAATGAAATTTCTATTGAAGCAGGTGTTTCTCCCTTTCAAGAAATTTCCAACAAAGTTAGATATCACGCAAAGATTAAGTATGATTTTAAGCAGACTTTCTACATTGCCGCTGAACATAACCCTCCCGATTTTTATGATCTGTTTAACAGCAGAAAAAGAGCAACCCTAGGTAATAGGTATGCAATTGGACATAATGATTATTGGTTTTATGATAATCCCCTGAAAATTAAACAAACAACTGAGTTATCATACTATACCGATACAAAGTTTATAAACGATAACCTTATCGAGGTTTCAGAACCAGACTTTTTTGTTTTCAGAACAGAGTTTGAATATAAAAATTTAAGAAGAACAATCGGCAGTTTTGATTTTGAGCAGGGAAATCACTTTAAAGTTCTTTTATCAGGATTTGGTGCTGACATGGAAAAATTTGAAGTTGCACCAGGAACTTATTTTGAGTGGGACAATTATTCACTTTACCTTTTGAACCATAATGTTTTAAGGTTTAAGTTAGCTGCCGGTTATCATTATCTAAACGAAAATATTTTGCAAGCGCAGTATTTCTTTGGCGGTTTCGGAAACAGAGAAGTTGAGAATGAACCTTTCCGTCAATATGAAAAAGTTTTTAGATTTCCGGGTGTTCCAATCTATTCCATTCCAACAGATAATTTTTTAAAGCTGATGGTTTCAAATATATTTCCTCCTTTACGTTTTAATTCTCCGGAATTGTTAGGAC
>DATHSU010000295.1:0-4528 GCA_035463895.1 Ignavibacteriaceae bacterium
GCTGCTTCTTTTCTTGATATGGACTGGCATACATTAACAACAACTGAGCTGCAGGAAGCATTAACATTTGAAGAAAAAAGTTTAAACAATATCGGTTTAATACCTGAAGTAGCTGCAAGATATCAGAGTACAAACTTCAACCACATATTCGGTGGCGATGGTTACTCTGCCGGATATTATGGATACTACTGGGCTGCAGTACTGGATGCTGATGCATTCGAAGCGTTTCTTGAAACAGATTTGTTCGATCAGAAAACTGCAGAACTTTTCAGAACCCACATTCTTGAAAGAAGCGGAAGTGAGGATCCGATGGATCTTTACATAAAGTTCAGAGGAAGAGAACCAAATGTTGAAGCACTACTAAAAAGATTCGGCTTTGTTAAGTCGAAAGATTCGATTGGGTTGAAATGATCATTCCTTGGTGGAACTAAGTGCTCTAAGTGTCTTAGTGGTTAAAAAATGCTTTACCACTAAGACACTAAGGACACTAAGAATCACTAAGACTTACTGATCACAAAGCTTATAACCTCATTACTTCTGATAAATAATCTTCCCATCAAACACAGTCATTTCAACAACAACGTTTTCTATTTTGATAGGGTCAATAATTAAAATGTCATCACTAAGTACAACCAGGTCAGCCAACTTTCCCACTTCAATGCTTCCTTTAATATTTTCTTCAAAGGATGCGTAAGCTGAGTTTATTGTATAGCATTTAATCGCATCTTCAACAGAAATTTTTTCTTCAGGTACCCAGCCATCCGGATTTTTTCCATCAAGTGTTCTGCGTGTAACTGCTGCATAAATTCCCCACAATGGATTTAAAGGAGCGACGTACCAATCAGTTCCAAAGCAAAGTTTTACTCCCGCTTCTAAAAATGATTTAAAGGGATAAGTGTATTTTATGCGTTCCGGACCTATTCTTTTTTCTGCCCATACGCCGTCATCAATGCAGTGATATGGCTGTGCGGAAGCAATTACCCCAAGTTCCGCAAATCTTGGTATATCTTCAAATCTTACGTGCTGCGCGTGTTCAATTCTGAATCTTCTGTCCCACTCAGGATTTTCAATAGTAATCTTTTCAAACAGATCAAGCATATAGGAGTTTGCCTTATCACCAATAGCATGAACAGAAAGCTGCAGTTTGTTTTTATCAGCATCCATACACCATTTATCCATACTTCCGTCTGTGATAATATCCATAGCTAAGCCGGTTGTAAGTGTATCCTGATCATATCTTTCAAAAAACCATGCTGTGCTTGAACCAAGCGAACCGTCAGCAAATGCCTTTAGAGAACCCATACTTAAATATTCATCACCATAACCGACAGTAATTTTTTTATTTACGTGATCCATATAATCAGAAATAGGCCAGCGGGTAAAAATTCTGCAGGTAAGTTTGCCTTCATCTTTTGCTTTTTGAAAAGCGGTCAAAGCCGCACCATAAGTAATATCCTGAATGCTTGTAATGCCAAGTTTTTTTGCTTCTTCGAGAGCAGCAAGCAAGGCTTCGTAATTTTCTTCTGCTGTCGGATCTGGAATAAGTTTATTTATAAAATACATTGCATTATCTTTTAATACTCCGGTTGGTTCGCCGGTAACAGGATCTTTAACAATCAAGCCACCATCGGGACTTTCTGTATCTTTTGTAATACCTGCCATTTTAAGAGCCAGAGAATTTGCTACTCCCATATGTCCATCAAGTCTGTCAACAAAAACCGGTTGATCAGGGACAGCTTCATCAAGCATTTCTTTAGTTGGAAGATCATTCACTTCCCATTTTTCATGATCCCAGTATCCGCCGGTTATCCATTTACCGGGATGAGCTTTTGCATAGTCTTTAAGAATCTGTTTGAACTCAGTTGTCGAGCTTGCCGGACGAAGATCAATACCAAGCAAATAAAATCCACCACCTATAAAATGCACATGATTGTCTATAAATCCCGGCAGCATAAGTTTACCTTTAAGGTCAACAACTTCTGTGGATTTATCAATTAGTTCGTTAGCATCTGCATTCGAACCAACGAAAGAAATTTTATTTCCTTCAATTATAACTGATTCTGCAAGTGGTTGATATTCATTTACCGTATAAATTTTGCCGTTTATAAATGCTGTTTTCATTTGCTGTGCCTGTATTGAGATTGAAATGATTATAAAGAATATCAGCGAAAAAATTTTCATTTTATCCTCAGCTAAAATGGTTGATGAAATATTTTCTATTTTAATTTATAAAAACTATTGTCTTTAATTTTATCAATACCTTCAGTTCCTATTGAATTTAGAATTCGTTTAGCACGAATAAAACCGCTTTTGCGATAATCACTATAATATGGTTTATCAGGATTGAAACTGTTTATTTGAACTCTTCCGGCAGCATGAATAAAATCACCATCTCCGATATAAATTGATACGTGTGTAATTCTCTCTTTTCTATCCTCTGTAGCTTTACTTCCGTAAAACAGAAGATCACCGGGTTTAAGATTTTCCCATCCATTCTCAGTATCAACTAATTCACCGGTATGAACCTGTTGAGATGCATCACGAGGCAGAATTATTCCGTTAAGAAAAAAAACTGTTTTGGTGAAGCCGCTGCAATCCATTCCTTTAGATGAAGTACCTCCCCAAAGGTATGGCACTCCCATAAATCTGTGAGCTTCTTTCAAAATATTCTCCGCAGTCGGATTAACTTTTGCATACCAATCATTATACAATTTACATTCATCCCGTTTTACAAATGCCTCTCTGCCGTCTGGAAAATTAACCTTGTAGAAATCTTTTTCTTCACCGACTAATTTTAAGAGATTACCAATTGCAAGATCAGAAACACGCAGGGATTTTTTATCAGGTTGTGAGAATGCAAACCCGTAATCTTCCAAATAAATTATTTTATCAGATTTAAGCCATGTATTGATTTCGTCTTTCGTCATTGCATGAAATCCGCCGTTATCAAGCCAGGAAATATATCCATCGGGTGTCTGAACAAGATAGAATCCACCTTTACCCTTCTTTAATATTTTGATAGGCGTACCGAGTATTGATTGCGTTGATAATTCAGCAGGATGATCAGGGTTGGATCTCAGATTAGCAACTGAAAGATTTATAACACCATAAATTTTATCTCCAAGCTCTTCAGCTGGCAGATTTTTTATTTCATCTTTAACCGATATGTTTTCTTTTTTTATTTGTTCCATTAAATCCATTTTAGCCTCTGGCAGATTAGTTTCACCGTTTAATAAATATACGCTGCCTGATGCATCTGCTTCTATGTCGAAAAGGGCAACTCTTTTATCCGGTGCATATTTGTTTTTTACTGATTCGATTATACTGTTAACAAGATCCATTTTTTCATTCTCTTGAGAAAATGCAGTTATAGTTGAAAAAGAAATTAGTATAATTAAAGAAAATATTTTCATCACGTGTCTCTGTAATTTATTCCTGAGTTAATTGTTTATATTCAACTTTCATTTTGTAATTCCATTTATCAAAATAAAGATTACCGCCTCTCCATTCCAGTTCACCGCGCTGAAAATCTACTGTTTCACTTCTGGGAAAAATTTTGGCAGGGAACAGAGGTCGTGAATAATCATCGTTTGTAATTAAATGGTAGGAATCTGTACTTCCAAGAAAGAAATATTTTTCATCCTCAACATCGGATTCAATCAGTCCAAATGACTGATCAACTGGAACCCATCCGTAACCTTCGAGATAAATTTCACTCCAGTCGTGAAGATTAACTTCACCGGGATGCAGCATCCAGCCGCTTTGCCATTTCGCAGGGATACCATTATATCTGCACAATGTCATAAACAAAAGTGTTTTAATTCCGCAGTCACCGTGCATTCTTGAAATGCAGTAATCTGAAAGATTTTCAATTGTTGAATACTCTCTTGCACCAGCCCACGGAACATTTTCTGAAATCCACGTAAATATTTTTTTAGCAATTAAATACGGATTCTTTTCATCACCTACGATTTTATTAGATAAATTTTTGATCTTATCAGTGAATACAACATGGGGTGCTCTTTCAGCAATAAAAGTTTTATATAATCCTGATTCCTTATTGTAAGGTTTGATAAAATCCGGGTCAATAAAATTCACTTCTGCAAACATGGTTACCTCAAGCACCACGTGAAAGATTGTCGGTTGATCTTTCTGAGCAGTTTTCTCAACGTAAATAGTGCGCTGCTGATTATTATTATCTGCTATTACATATTCATCAATGTTGATGCCGAGTAATTTTACATCGATCTGTCTGTTATGTCTCTCACGCGGATACGGAAGCCAGCATCGGATGATTTCGCCCGAAGGTACTTCATTTGGTTTTACTGTAACTGTATAGTCTAAATTTAATACTACGGGTTTAACAAGGCTCTCATAAGAGTTGGCTGATTCATCAAGCACCTCAGGAATATATTCTTCAAGAAATAAATATAGCGGTTCCGGCTGATAACCATCAACCAACTGTTTTTGTTTTTTTGCATCTTTATTAATTCTGAAAAGATTATAAGCAGCACGGGAGAAATACCAC
>DATHSU010000296.1:0-2059 GCA_035463895.1 Ignavibacteriaceae bacterium
CTTCAAGCAGATCATATCTGATAGTAGTAGAAGGATTAAACGGATTAGGATAGTTCTGGAATAGCTCATAGTTATCAATAACATAAGAGGGTTCCCCGGGTTTATAAGCAAGCGAGCCGAAGTTGCTTAGATATTCATCAATAGCTTTTTGCACATTGTCCCTGGCAACTGTAATGGAATTTAGTCTGTCGGCACCTCTGCCGGCAACATAGGCAAAAATAATTTCAACGGGTTCATCTTTTACCAAATCAAAAGGGCCGACACTTAGCATTACTATTTGATCTGATGTTCTTGAATTAATCCATCCAATCCCGGAAACCGGATCACCCGAGTATTTAAACTTTGGATTAATAGAGGCACAATTGATACTTCCTAAAATTTCTCCATATGGATCCGAACAGGGATCATAAAGGTCTCCATAAGGATGTAATCCAAGAGCAAAATTTCTGGCATTCGATATGAAAGCAGGATAAGCACCTTGATTATCTTTATAAAAAAGATTTATAGAGGAAGAGACCGGTAAATTCTTTTTTCCGGGAATTTTATTGATGCCAATTTGAGGACCGCGGTTAATAACAGCTGTATCAGAGGCATTTCCTATTACTACCGGACCTTGTAATAGTGTATTGAAAAAGGCAGGAGGGTTAGTCCCATATCCATAAGAAAAATCCTCAGCTTTTTTGTAAACGTACGCCGATTGTAATAGGGTATCGGACGCAAAAAGATCCTTTTCAAAATCATAACCAACATCTAAATCGTTCAGTATGGATATAATTACAGAATCCAGTTTTTCTGCAGCAGTACCACGGTTAATTATTCTGTATCTGAAGAAAACAACATTTTCTAAATCAGGCAATGAAGAAGCAAAAACCGTTTGCTGAATTTCAATTCCTAAGGGTTCAACACCGGCAAACCTTACTCTGTTCGTCCGCCTGTCATTGAACACACACCAGATAGTTTTATCACCAATCAGATCGGGCATATCTTCATCCGGATCCCAGATACCATTGTAATTAAGATCCACAGGATGGTAAATACCATCACCGTCGCCATCGTAAAAATCAGCACCAAGATTAATTGCATCACGCCAGTTCTGCCAACTGCTGCCAAAAGGGATGTCATCAGCGTAAACTGAATAAAGCTTATTTCTGGAATCAAGAGTATCTGAACCTACGAAACCGGGCAGGTAATTTGCTATAGAACCTCCAATCATCTCTCCATTTGCCCAAAGAGTACTATTGTTATAACCCGTCAGTAAAAAGCCTCCGGAATATAGAAAAGGGACTCCCTCATAATTTGCAAGGCGTGATTTTATACCAAACGAATCACTTCTGGCAATTCTGGTTTGCATATTATCTTCAACAAATAATGTATCTGCAAATATCCTGATTAAATCAAAATTGGAAATTTGCCCATTATTAGAAAGCGGCATCTTTATATTGTTTATAAACATCCCTCCCAACTTATCTTCATACAAATAATTAAAAGGAACTTTGTTTCCATAAATACTATCGCCAGCTTCTCCGTCATAGTGATTTCCATCGTCAAAAAGTTCCAGGTATTTACCATCTGTTAGACGCAAATAAACTTTTGATACTGAAACATCATCAATAGCTTTAACTGTAAAAGTTGTTAAAGTATCTTTATGCTCTGTAAACTCAATACGGTATTCTGAAATTACAGGAGGGGTAAATTTTTCAACTGTTACTTCGGGTATCATAAAAGCAAGGTTATAACCAGTGGAACTACTGTATTCATTTACAAATCTCTGAGTTCTGAAAATTAGAAATGGTTTGTCTGTATATCGTGATGTTGAAATAAAAGAATCGTCTCTGAGAAATTTTGTTAGTTGATGAGGCTCAGACCAGGAAACACCGCCATCAGTGCTTTTTACGTAAAACAGATTGTTCGGAAAAGTATTGGCAAAGTCTATACTCAAAGTATCTTCAATCTGATAAATAATCCATAAGGTGTTATTGTTGGTTTTTACAATTCTCGGACGAGATTTATTCTTATAAGAGTAATCAATAATAACGGAGTCACCCCAGCTATTTCCGTT
>DATHSU010000297.1:0-7697 GCA_035463895.1 Ignavibacteriaceae bacterium
TTCATAATAAAAATCATTCGGGAATATTACCGCAGCGGCTACAACTGGCCCGGCTAATGGACCTCTTCCTGCCTCATCACATCCTGCAATAAACCTGATATCATCAGATAAATATTTAAGATCAAATTCTTTCATTTACCGAGATAGATTGCAATTAAGCCGAAAACCATATTCAATTTAAGAAGAATGCTCATCCTTGAAAGATTCTTCTCCGATTTGTCGGAGTTTACTGATTTAAGAAAATAAACAAGTAATGGATTTACAATCCCCATTACAAAAACAAAGTACTCAATTTTATAGTAACTAAAAATAAAAGGATGAAATGTAAGGAGTATAAGTATTAGTGTAAGAGCAATAATAATAATTTGTGCTTTATCACTTCCATACTTTGCAGGGAAAGTAACAACTCCTGCTGTCAGGTCTCCTTTTATATCCTGAATATCCTTTACAATCTCACGGATAAAATTTATCAGAAAAGCAAAAAGAGCAGGAATAACAGCCGCAGCGGCATTACCGGCAACCAGTCCTCCATAAATAAAAACCATTCCGGTTAACCAGGCAATTATATAATTGCTGAATAAAATTATCTTTTTAAGAGAGTATGAATAGAGCAGTAAAAGAATTATTGATAATAAAACAATTCCAAATGCTATAGTACTGATAAAGTATGAAATAATTAGTGCAGCCAGGTTAAGAAAAAAATAAAAATTTAGTGCGTTTTTCTTTGAAATTTTTCCATCAATTAAGGTTCTATCGGGATGAGCGATTTTGTCTATCTCAACATCAAAATAATCATTGATAACATTACCTGAAGCCGCAACAAGTGCTGCTGAAAATGCTGCATACAATACTGTATTAAAAGGAAGATATTCTCCGGCAGAAATAAAAGCAGCAACAAAAACACTTATAAAAGTGATAAGACAATTTAATGGCCGTATTAACTTTAAATAATTAATCATTTATTTGAATTTTCGACTAATAATGCTGCTGCAAAATAACTTAAGAAAGTACCATGTGAAATATTAAATAAATCTATTTATCAAACTCATAATTTTTATGGGTTCCATCGCAAAAAGGCTTTTTAGTTGACTGCCCGCATCTGCAAAGAAAAATCTTTCCTTCTTTCACAATTTCTTTTCCATCGCTGTCAACAATTACACAAGGTCCCTCAATCATATAAGGTCCGCCTTTATAAAAATTTACCTTGCTTACTGGGTTTTCCGGCGAAGCTGAATTTTGCATTATTATTTCTCCTCTGTTTATTAATGTGACTGTTTAATTAGTAACTCATTTGAACTAAGTTAAATTTAAAATTCATTTATTATTCCAAAATGGATCTTGCCATCGCTGAATGAATCTCCCTGACCGAGAGCAAAACTTACTGCGAGAATGCCGAGTCCGGTTTCAAGACTTAATCCCAGTCCATAACCAATTTTAAATTCTTCCTGTTTAAGAATCAACCTTTCAGGTTCTTCATTGCGGAGATAGTAACCAGTATCAAAAAACAAGAAAGCATAAGATCGTTGTGTAAGAAGAGACCTGAATTCAAAATTGGACCAAAAAATTCTATTGCCAAGGAATTGCTGCTCTCTGTAACCGCGCAGACTCATAGTGCCCCCAAGCCTGAATAAATCGCTGTTCTCAAAATCTGATCCTCGTAATTCCATTCCATTCAAACCAAATGCTAAAATCTGTCGATTAAATAGTTCGTAAAACAAATTAAGACTAACAGTAATACGTTGAAGGTCTATGTTTGTCTTTAATACAGGTGTAATGAAATCGGCTGGACCATTTATTTTTTTTCTGCTCAAAGAGTAAGCTGTATTAAATAGTAAGCCGGTTGTTGGAGAAAACGGATCATCACGGGTGTCAATCCTGAAACTGATTCCGCTTGTAAGCATGGAAGAATTAAAAACTGTAAACCTTGGCACTTCCTGGTCAGTTGGTATAACTGTTTCTGATGATACAAAAACTGAAGCTGAAATATCCTCGGTCGCAAGAAATTCTAAGCCGCCTTCAATTTTCCTTTGGACGTAGGTTGTATCCTGTCTCCGCTGATAAAGAGAAAGATTTATGTTAAAAGGATAACCAAGCAGCCAGGGTTCAAGATATTTTACTTCGAGATCCTGTGAGTTGCGATCGAACTGCTGCCATCTGAAAGCTGCGGCTCTGCCGGTGCCAAACAAATTCCGAAGTGATATATTTACTAATCCAGTCAGATATCCTTTTTCATTATCATTTCTGGGTGGAATGTATCCGATTATACCGTCAAAATTATTTGTCTGTCTTTCTTTAACATCAATTAAAAGAACCCCTTCGTTCTGAGCGTTAAGATAAAAACCCGGAACGCTTACGGGTTCAAAAAATCTGAGCCGGTTTAATCTTTTAGGAAATTCTTCTATAAGTTTCTGCGAATATATTTCTCCACGTTCAATTCTTAATTCGCGCACAATAACATAATCTTTAGTAGATGTGTTACCCCTTATTTCTATTTTATCGATATTACTTTCAAATCCTTTAACAACTTCAAGATAAACATCAGAATAATATTTGTCATCAACACTGTCTTTATAAATATCAACTGACCTGATAATAACATTTATAAAAGGATAACCGCTGTTTTCAAATTCATTAAGAATGTTGTTAATCTGAATTTCAAGAGCCTCTTTAATGAATATCTGCTCTTTCAAAAAATCTAATGATTTTATAATACTTGTTTCTAACAGAGAATCTGATTTGACAAAATAAATTTCGTTTATATAAGTAGGTTCACCTTCATTTATATTAATTAAAATATTTGCTGATGATGTATCTTCTAATATCTGATAAGTTGTTCCATCAAAATCCGGATGATGATAACCAAGCTGAGCGAGATTTAAGGAAATTCTTGAAAGCCCTGTGTCAACTAAGTCAGGGGTAAACTGCAGTCCTTTGCGAAGCCCGCTCCATCTTAATATTTCTGTTGTGGAAAATACTTTATTGCCGGATATTTCTATTTTATCAGTTACCTGGGAATAACCGACCTGTATTAGAATAAATGTAATTATTAAAAAATATTTAAACTGGTGAGTCATCTATGGTTTTTATTTTTTTACCGACATTATCAAGCTGAACAGATTCACATAATGCACGAGCTTCATCGGGATTTACATTACTAACATTGAATGATGCAGCATTAATAGCTCCGAGAGCAGCGGCAAACCTAAGTGAATCTTCGAATACAAGATTATTATGCCAGCAATATATAATACCAGCCAGAAAACTATCACCACTTCCTGTTGAATCAATTGTTTTGACTTGAGGCGGCTGCACTTTATAAAAGTAATCAAAATTTGCTGCAAAGAATGGTTTTTTTCCATCGGTGAGATATTGTCTTTTAATTCCTTTGGAATAAATTGACTGCAAATGAGAAATAATCTGACTTTGCTCTGTGAGCTTTAATCCTAAAGACATTTTTATTTCATCAAAGTTGTTATGGATAATCGTTGGTAAAGCATTTATTGATTCGGCTAAGGGTGCTCCGTACGTATCACACACAGATACTTTATCATATTCATTAGCTATTTCAATGCAGGCGGGAATTATTTTTTCGGCACCTTTAGGTGAACTTCCGGAGAATACAACTATCTCACAATTTTTTATCATCTTATCAATTCTACTTATAAATTCATCACATTCTTTTTCAGTTATAACTGGATCATTAGAAAAAAAAGAAGTGATTCGCACAGCTTTTTGCTCAACAATAATTGAAGCAAATCTTGTTTCGGATTCGGTTTGAACAGATGAGAATTCAAAACCTTCCCTGCGCAGAATGTCCCTGTAAACTTTTCCGTCATTTCCGCCAGTGAAAATCAAATTGTATGATGAAAGTCCGAGAAGTTTTAATTGCCTGCTAACATTAATACCTTTGCCGCCGGGTTTTAATTCAAATGAAGGATTACGATTTACGCTGCCGTAACGGACATTGTTATAAGTTGATCTTCGCTCAAGAAGAGGATTGAGGGTTATGATAAGTATCATAAACTAGCTTAATTAAAATTTCAATCAGAAGTTTTTGTAAATACAGACGCCTTACTTCAGTATCAAACGATTTTAAAACATTCAGATGAAGTAATATTGAGATCCTTATTCACTTTGTGTTTTTCTTTTTGCTAAGGTCTATACCTGAACAAATCTCCAGTCAGCGGCGTTGTCAGACGATAATCACCAAAGCCGGTTTCATCAACAAATACAAATCTTCTGTTTATTGTATAATATTCCCAAACTTCATAGGGTTTGGAGTAATATTCGAATGGATGCCTGTCAATATTGTTAGGCGGCCCTAAAATTATAAATACCATTCCCCTGTCGGATTTCCAGCCTTCTCTGTAACTTGAAAAGTTATCATTTGCAAATTTTACTCGTCTGAAATATTCGGCAAACATTTCATTCTCATCATTGTTCGGCGATGGATCTTTAGCTTTCCAGAATTCAAGAAATCTTTTGAGTTTTACATCGGCTGATTCAGCTTTTTGTATGTAGTTTAACTCATCGGGACTCGCAATATAAACCATCTGGTCAACGGCTTTATCAATATCCACTATGTTGGCTGGCAATCCGAGCCACCGGGAGAAGAATTGCTTATCATATGAAATGATCTTTAGTCCGTCGGAATCAATTACAGTAACATTTAATGTATATGAACCAAGATCTATGCCTACATTACTAAATGCACCGGTAATCTGATTCTTGCCGGGTTCAATTACGTGTTCATCTTTTTGATAAAAAACTGTGGTTTTGCCTGGTTCAAGAATAGTATATTCAATGGTAACATTCTGTTCTGATGAGTCTGATGAATAAATTTCAATATAACTTTGAATTGTGCTGTCGGTTCCTATAATATTCCGGGAAATATTAGGAATTAGCTGATCCGAACCATCAATTGATCTTCTGCCTGAAATTAACATTAGATCGCTAACACTTATATCTTTATCTAAATCGCGCACATTAAATATGTTTCCTGAAGTGAACTCACGCCTTGAATCCCTGTCTTCAACCATTGTACGGATAAAATAATAACCGGGAGTTAAATCAAAATTACGCATTGATAAATTATAATTCTCTTTTGCGGTAGTTTGACTAAAATCCATTACATTGATGGTTTCATTCCAGGACTTTTCAACTATTAACCTGGATTGGCTGGAATCATAAACAGAGGCGGTGACACCATATTTAGCGGTAAATCCTTGAGGAGATTTTATGAATTGAACACTTCTGTAAGGAATTTGAATGTATATATCAACTCTTGTCATTGCTTCCTTGTTTGACTGATAATTAAGAAAGTCCTGGTAATAAACAGGTTCAGCGGTAAGAATTGAATTCTGATCATAGTTTTCTACCTGAGAATAACAAATAGCAGAAAATATTATAGTTATTATATAAGCAAATATAGTTTTCATTATATCTCCGTTTCTAATTATTTAGCTCACCAAAAATGTCATATTCATCGTAATCTGTAATCTTAACATCGTAAAAATTTCCGGACTGTAATTTAATTCCTTTTTTATTTATAAGCACCTCACCATCAACTTCGGGGGCGTCTCTATACGATCGTCCAATATAGAAATCTCCTTCCACAGCTTCAACTAATACTTTGAGTACCTTTCCAACCATAAATGAATTTTTCTCCAATGAAATATCCTTCTGAATTTCCATCAATACATCTTTTCGCCGTTCCTTTTCTTCAGCAGGAACAGGATCACCCAAAATAAAGCTGCTTGTATTTTCTTCCACCGGAAAGGTGAATGTTCCGACTCTGTCAAACTTTGCTTCTCTCACAAAATCACAGAGCATTTCAAAATCTTTTTCAGTTTCATTAGGATAACCTACAATAAATGTGGTCCTCAACGTGATATCAGGAATTTTATTTCTTAACTTTTCAATAAGCTTCCTTGTTCGTGAAGCAGTTACTCCCCTTCTCATCGATCTAAGCACATCATCCGAAATATGCTGAAGAGGTATATCAACATAATGAAGAACTTTGGGATTACTCAGAATCTCTTCAATCACATCATCAGGGAATTTGGACGGGTAAGCATACATTAATCTTATCCATTCAATGCCCTTAACTTCGCTTAACTTATTCAATAGTTCAGCTAAATTCTGACGACCGTATATATCTTTTCCATAGTCGGTAGTATCCTGGGCTATAATTACTAATTCCTTAGTATTGTTAGCGGCAAGGAATTCTGCTTCCCTGATCAATTCATCCATTGGTTTGGATTTGTGCAGTCCTCGCATAATGGGAATTGCACAAAACGAACATGGATGATCGCAGCCTTCAGAAATTTTTAAATATGCTGTATGAGAAGGAGTGGTAAGCAGTCTTTCTCCAAGCAGATCTCTTTTAAGATCACCGCCTAATTCCTTAACAATGCCTTCATAGTTTTCCGTCCCAAAGTAAACATCAACTTCCGGAATTTCTTTGATAAGATCATCTTTATATCTCTCTGAAAGGCAACCGGCAACAATAACTTTCTTTAGCTTACCTGCATTCTTTAATGCAACGGAATTAAGAATAGTGTTTATTGATTCTTCCTTTGCTGCTTCAATAAATCCGCAGGTATTAATGATAACCGTATCCGACTGATCTGGATCATCTGTAAGATTAATTTTATTTAGCTGAAGCTGCCGCATCAATCTTTCTGAGTCAACCGTATTCTTTGAACAACCGAGTGTAATAACCGAAACTTTGCCTTTATATGCCATTTAGTCCTTATATGAAAATGAATGCTTTACAGAAAATATTTAAGATAAATAAAAATAACCGGTGAGCTGAAAAGGAGTGAATCAAAACGATCGAATATGCCGCCGTGACCGGGAATGAGAGCTGATGAGTCCTTTACACCTGCATCCCGCTTAATAAGTGATTCTACTAAATCACCTATTTGACCAATAATGCCAACTATCAAACCGATTGCAATAACATCTTTCCATTCAAGAAAATCAAGAACAATAAATTTTGCAATAACCATAGTAATTATCGCAAAGATGAATCCGAATACTGCACCTTCCCAGGTTTTGTTCGGACTAACCCTTGGAAACAGTTTATGTTTACCAAGTGCAGTTCCGCCGAAGAATGCGGCTGAATCGCATATCCATATAGTAGCCATAATTGAAATGATTAAGTATCCGCCGTTAAGATATAACTCATCATCAATTGCATAGAACTCTCTTATACCGAGCAAAGAACTTCCGAATAAGCCAAGGAACATTGTACTGAGCAGTGTAGCGCCGAGATTGTTTAATGCCGATTCTTTATTTCTGAAAAGTTCATATATCAACAGCACAACAAACCAGATGATTAAAAACATATATGCATTCATCAAAACGTAGTATTGATTAAACACCAGAAATGCAACAGCGATGAATCCCATTAATACATTCACGTGAGCGTTTTTGCTCTTCAGCATTATATGGAACTCATAAAATGCCATCAGTGAAATTGCCAGAACGAAAACAAGAAACGGGATTCTGCCGTAATAAGTAACAGCAACTATTACAGGTATAGCAACAGCAGAAACACTAATTCGTTTAGCGGTGTTACCGGGTGCCATTAAAGCTATTCGTCTTCGCTTTCTTTATCTGTTTCACGGATAAAAGCCAATGCGGCTTCTTCGTCCTTCTTTTTTACCAGAACTTTTACAACAGAAAGATTG
>DATHSU010000298.1:0-14411 GCA_035463895.1 Ignavibacteriaceae bacterium
AATCATCCTTCGTGGCAAAGTATGCAGCATGTGGACCACCGTAACCCATCGGGACACCAAACCTTTGTGTTGAACCGACTACAACATCAGCACCAAATTCACCCGGTGGAGTAAGAAGTGTTAAGCTTAATAAATCCGCTGCTACTAATTTAAAAATTCCGAAATCATCAGCTGATTTGAATAGATTACTATAATCATTTATTTCACCTGTATTGGCAGGATACTGAACAATCAAGCCAAAGTAATCATTGTTAAGTTCCTGAGTATTATGATCTCCGGCTACTAATTCAATTCCAAAGCCTTTAGCTCTTGATTTCAGAACATCGAATGTTTGCGGGAAAATATCTGCTGAAACAAAAAACTTTTTAGAATTTTGTTTATCTCTTTTTCTCAAGTTGAAGAACATAACCATTGCTTCAGCAGCAGCAGTACCTTCATCAAGCAAAGATGCATTAGCAATTTTCATCCCTGTCAAATCCGAGACCATAGTCTGGAAGTTTAACACGGCTTCTAATCTTCCCTGGGCAATCTCAGCCTGGTAGGGGGTGTATTGAGTATACCAGCCCGGATTTTCAAGAATATTTCTTTGAATTACGGGTGGAAGAATTGTTGGGTAATATCCCATTCCAATATAGGATTTGAAAATCTGGTTTTTTGATGCAAGTTTTTTAAGTGATTTAATAAACTCATATTCACTTAATTCGGGTTGCAGATCAATTTCATGTTTCAATCTTATCTGGTGTGGAATTGTTTGTGCAATTAATTCATCAACTGAATCAACGCCGCATACCTTTGACATTTCTATTATTTCTTCATCAGAAGGACCGATGTGTCTGTTTACAAATTTATCAGGGTGAGCTAACGATATCATTTAGTTACCTTTACTATTAATATGTTCGGGATATTTCACTTATATTTTTAAAAAAATTACTAATCAAAAATAAAACAAAATAAGGTAAAATCTGATTCCATTTAACTGAAAGAAAAGAATAACTTATTTTAGTTCATAAAAGAATTGTTAAGAGGGATTTTTGAAAGTGCATCTCTTGCAGCATTTTGTTCTGCAGTTTTCTTGTTCCTACCCTTACCTATACCAGAGATATTATTATTTAGAGTAACTTTTACCGTGAATATTCGTTCGTGTTGAGGACCTTCTTCATTAATAACTGAATAGGATGGTATTTCGTACTTATTTGCCTGAGCATACTCAAGAAGCTGACTCTTGTAATTTTCATCAATCAGATAATCACCCTCTTTAATATTCGGATCAATTAATACTCGCTGAATAAAGTTTTTACAAGTTTGAAGACCGTGATCAAGGTAGATAGCTCCAATAAGAGCCTCAAGCGCATCGGAAAGAACTGTTTTCGAGGCCGCAGAGAATCTATGAGATAGATTCTCGCTCACAAGAATAAACTTCTGCAGACCCATTGATTCAGCCGAATCAGATAGAGCTACCCTGTTAACTAGTTTTGCCCTTACCTTGGTTAAAAAACCTTCATCCTTATCAGGAAAGTTTACAAAAAGATATTCCGCAACTACCAGGCTCAGAACTGAATCACCTAAAAACTCCAAACGTTCATTCGAATCATCATCAGCCTCCATATATTCAAGGAAAGAACGATGCATTAATGCTCGGATATAGTGCGATTTGTTTTTAATTTCGAAACCCAGAATTGCTTCTAACTCAGATAATTTAGATGTACTTAAGAGCTTTGAAATGATTTTCGAATGGCGCTGCTTTTCTCTTTGTTTGAGTTTTTTATATAGCCAGCTGAGAAGATTCAAAAGCTATTCCTCAAATTTTTTGAATACCAGAGATGCATTATGCCCGCCAAATCCAAATGTATTACTAATTGCAGCGTTTACCTTTCTCTTAGTCGATTTCTGCGGGCTATAATTTAAGTCACATTCCGGATCAGGAACTGTTAAGTTTATTGTAGGTGGAACTATGTCATTTACAACAGAATAGATAGTTGCAATGGCTTCTATTCCTCCAGCAGCACCGAGTAAATGACCTGTCATTGATTTAGTAGAACTGACTATGAGTTTGTAAGCATGGTTATCAAAAAGATTTTTGATAGCCCTCGTTTCATTAACGTCGTTATGAGGAGTTGAAGTTCCATGTGCGTTTATGTAATCAATATCATTTAGAGTCAGCCCGGCATCCTCGATTGCGATTTTCATAGACCTGTAAGCACCTTCGCCATTTGGTGCAGGAGCAGTTATATGATAAGCATCAGCGGTTAATCCGATCCCTGCTAATTCTGCGTAAATTTTTGCCCCTCTATTTAAGGCGTGTTCCAGACTTTCAAGAACTAATGCGCCAGCTCCTTCGCCCATTACAAAACCATTTCGTTTTAGATCAAATGGGCGGGATGCTTCTTTGTAATTGTCATTCCAGGTGGAAATAGCACGCATAGCATTGAATCCACCAATTGCAATTTCAGCAATTGAAGCTTCTGAGCCGCCACATATTACCAAATCAGCACTGCCTCTCTGAATATGCATAAAAGCATCGGAAATAGAATGCGAAGCTGTGGCACAGGCAGATGTTGTTGCATAGTTAGGACCTTTCAACCCAAAACGCATAGATATCTGGCCTGCTGCGAGGTCTGCTATCATCATCGGAATAAAGAAGGGACTTATAACCTTCGGATTTCTATCCTGAAAATATTTCCAGTGTTCATTTTGTAGCGCCTCCATTCCCCCGATTCCGCTTCCAAAAATAACACCGGCTCTTTCTTTATTAATTTGGTCAAGATTTATCGCGGAATCAGCAACTGCAATTTCTGAGGAGGCAATTGCAAATTGAGAGAAAGGATCCAGCCGTTTAATTGTTTTTTTGTCAATGAAATTTTCAGGGTTAAAATCTTTGACTTCCGCTGCAAACTTAGTATCGAAACGCGTAGTATCGAATTTAGTAATTAAATCAACACCATTTTTACCTTCTAAAAGGGCATTCCAGTATTCAGTAGTTCCAACAGCGATAGGAGTTATTGCACCTAATCCGGTTACAACTACTCTTCTCTTACTCATATAAACTCCGGAAGTTTTATGGAGGTTTTGGGGAAAGAAAAATGAAAAAGGGTGTCGTTAGTTTACACTTAAGACACCCAGTTTCAATTATCCTAATTTTTCTTTTAAGTAATTTACTGCGTCACCAACGGTGCCGATTTTTTCAGCATCTTCATCAGGTATAGAAATTTGAAAAGCGCTTTCAAATCCCATTACTAATTCAACGATATCAAGTGAATCTGCACCTAAATCGTTTGTGAAAGAAGCTTCCGGTGTAATTTGAGAATCCTCTACGCCAAGTTTGTCGATGATGATCTCTTTTACTTTAGCTTCAACATCCATTTTCATCTCCTGTTATTAGTTATTAGAAAGTTTTAGTGATTTTATTAATACTTATATTAAATTTAATAAAATTGAATTCTAAGAAACAAATCCTACATTGTCATTCCGCCATCTACAGCAATAACCTGACCTGTAATATAATCAGCATCGGGGCTGCATAAAAATGCAACAACCCTGGCAATATCTTCGGGAGAGCCCATTCTACCGAGTGGAATATTCTGTACTAACTTTTGTCTCTGTTCATCATTTAGTTTATTAGTCATATCTGTTTGAATATAACCCGGGGCTACCGCATTCACAGTAATTCCTCTTGAAGCTAATTCTCTGGCCATAGACTTTGTAAATCCTACAACACCGGCTTTTGAAGCAGAATAGTTAGATTGACCAGGATTTCCAATTAGACCGACTACAGATGAAATATTAACTATTCTGCCATATCTTTGAGCAATCATGGGCTTGATTACTGCTTTTGTATAATTAAAGACACTTTTAAGATTTGCACTGATCACGTCATCAAAATCTTTTTCCGTCATTCGCAGTAGAAGATTATCCCTGGTAATTCCCGCATTATTAACCAGTATATCTACACCACCTAGTTTTTCTATTGCTGCATTAACTGTTTCTTCAGCCTGCTCAAGTGAACTTGCATCGGCTTTAAAGGCATGAATGTTAGTTCCAGGGTAATCAATTTCTTTCATTATTTCATCAGCACATTCATCGCAGCTGTTGTAGACAAAGGCAACATCTGAAAAAAGAACTCCGCAGCAACTTTTTTTTGCAAGTTCCTTAACTATAGCCCTGCCAATTCCTCTTGTCCCACCGGTTACTATTGCTCTTTTATTATGCATAATATTATTATTAGCTGCCATGATTCTCAGCTCCGATTTGAATTTCGTTAAGATACTCTTCACGATATTTTTCAAGTTCAGCAAACGCTTCATTGCCAAAGAAGTGTTTCAGTTCATCCCTACAAGCCTCATAAATTGTAAGGTCATAAACATCAACTTTATTACAGTATTTTAACCTGTCGATATGTTCATCATCAATAGTAATAGCACCTTCAAAAATTGTAAGCGGGAACAAAACACAATACATAGGTTTATATTCCCATTGGTGCTTACCCTCAAGTATTGCAAGCTTCTGCAAAGTACATAGTCCGGCTTTATCCAGAAATGTACACTTACCGTTTATGATTTCAGTACCTACAGCAAAGCCAGAATCGAAATCTTCATCTTCTTCGGGAGGTTCAAACCATTTACTTACATCTTCGGTCTGAGAGTCATCCATAAGTGGAATGATTTTATCTTTTATGCTAATGATGAATTCAGCTTCTTTCTGGTCTGTGAATACCCCATAGTTGCAGCATTCACCCTGACATTTACACCCAAATTTAAAGGTAAAAATCTTAGGATCAATAAAAATGTTTTTTATTTTTTTACTAAAGTTTTTATTTTCTTCACTCATTAAATATACTTCTCCACATCTTCGTACTTATCAATGCCAAAGCATCTGACATCGGGATTAATTCTTTTAACCAGACCCTGCAATACTTTGCCGGGTCCTATTTCATAAAATTCATCAAAACCATCATTAATCATACTATTGATCGTTTCTTCCCACCTAACAGGTGCAGTAACTTGTTGATGCAGCAGATCTTTAATATCTTCTTTTTTAAGAACGGGTTTAGCGGTAACATTTGCATAAACCGGAACCCTAGAATCATAAATCGGTGCAGAGTCCAGTGCTTCAAGTAAACTATCTTTTGCAATTTGCATTAAAGGTGAGTGAAATGCTCCGCTTACAACAAGTTCCTTAACCATTTTAGCACCGCCCGCTTTACAAAGTTCCATGGCTTTTCTTACACCATCTACTGAACCTGATATAACAACTTGGCCAGGAGAATTGAAATTTGCACATTGAACAATGCCTTCAACAGATGCCTGATTACAAAATTCTTCAACTGCAGTTGGCTTGAGGCCAACAATTGCAGCTAATGTTCCCGGATTCTCCTTGCCAGCATTCTGCATAGCTAATCCTCTTGCCCTCACAAGTTTCACGGCGTCATAAAACTGAATAGATCTTGTTGCAACGAGCGCAGAATATTCACCTAATGAATGACCTGCAGCTCCATCAAAATCTAATGTTCTTATCATACTTGCAAGTACAACGCTGTGAAGAAATATAGCCGGTTGGGTAAATTCCGTTTGCCTTAGTTGATCTTCAGGTCCGTTAAACATAACATATGAAAGATTAACACCCAATGCATCATCGGCTGTTTTAATCATCTCTTTGGCTTCAACAGATTTATCAAATAAATCTTTAGCCATACCGACATATTGAGATCCCTGACCGGGAAATAAAAACGCTCTTTTAATCATAAACAGAGTTTGAAAATTATAATGACCACACTAAATAAGTCGAGCCCCAGGTATAACCAGCACCAAAGGCTGCTAAAATAAGTTTATCGCCCTTCTTCACTTTACCCTCACGATAATACTCTGTTAAGCAAAGTGGAATTGTTGCAGCAGTTGTATTACCGTATTTACCAATATTAATCATTACTTTGTCTTTGGGAATGCCCATCCTTTCAGCGGTTGCATCAATAATTCTTAAATTTGCCTGATGCGGAACAAGATAAGCGACATCATCAGACTTAAGATTATTTTTTTGCATAATCTCATATGAAACGTCAGCCATTCCTTTAACGGCTACTTTAAATACAGCTTTACCATCCTGATAAATGTAATGCATTTTATTATCAACCGTTTCGTGGGTAGGTGGATTTAGACTGCCTCCACCAGACATATAAAGAGCATCTTTGCCGCTTCCATCAATTCTTAATATTGAATCCAGAATACCCAAAGATTTATCTTCAGTAGGTTCAAGTAATACGGCTGAACCTGCATCTCCGAATAATATGCAAGTATTCCGATCTGTATAATCTGTTATTGCACTCATTTTATCAGCACCAACAACCAAAACCTTTTTATAAGTACCGGATTCAACCAGTGCTGCGCCAGTTTGCAAAGCGAATAAGAAGCCGGAGCATGCGGCTGAAAGATCAAAACCCCAGGCATTTTTACATCCGAGCTTATCCTGTACAAGACAGGCAGTTGCAGGAAATAACATATCCGGAGTAACTGTGGCAATTATTATAACATCAATTTCATTTCTGTTAACATTGTGATTTAAAAAAAGGTCTTCGGCTGCTTTGTAAGCAAGATCGCTTGTTGCACCGTTTTCAAGCAACCGTCTTTCTTTAATACCGGTTCGGGAAATAATCCATTCACTATTAGTTTCTACTATTTTTTCAAAATAAGCATTATCTAACACTTTATCAGGAACGTACATCCCCACCCCTGTAATCATTGCGTTAAATTTTTTACTCAATACTCTACCTTTATTTATTCTGATTATTTTTTAATGAATTTTCAATTTTCTTAACGAGCTGGTGATCAAACATCTGATAAGCTTTAAGGACCATATTCTTAATAGCTTTTGATGAACTTGATCCATGACCAATTATGCTTATACCGTTCACACCTAAAAGCGGAACACCACCATGCTCCTGGTAATCCATACTTTTTAATGATTTTTTTAGAACACCCTTTGAAATTCCGATTTTCAGTTTGTCAAGCAAACTTTGTTTAGCTGTTTGCTGAAGAAGATACTTTAATAATTTAGGAACAGATTCACCAAATTTAAGAATTATGTTTCCAACAAACCCATCGCAAATAATAACATCAGCTGGTCCATTTAGGATATCTCTTCCCTCAACATTACCAATAAAATTGAGTTCTGAATTTTTTAATAATTTGTATGCCGCCAGAGTAACTTCATTTCCTTTACTTTCTTCTTCACCCATACTTAAAAGCCCAACTGAGGGGTTAGTAATTCCATGCATTTCTTTAGCGTATATAACACCCATGACTGCATACTCATAAAGATGGTGTGGTTTCGCATCTTTACCGGCTCCAACATCGTAAAGATAACAAAATCCTCTTGTGCTCGGAAATTCTGCACCAATAGTAGGTCTTCCAACACCCGGAATTCTACCCATTATTAATGTTGAAGCTGTCATCATTGCGCCAGTATTTCCCGCACTCACAAAAGCATCGGCTTTTCTATCTTTAACATACTGACAGCCGACGACAATAGATGAGTCAGGCTTGGTTTTTAGTGATGTGGCTGCAGCATCACCCATCTCAATCACCTGAGTTGAATGAATGAGTTTATTTCCATCAAACTTAAGATTTTTTTCTTTTAATACCTCTAAAATCTTTTCTTTATTACCTACCAGAAATAAATCAATATTAGGATTGGCTTCAGTAGCGAGTATAGCTCCTTCAACAGCATTATGAGGGGCATAGTCGCCCCCCATTGCATCTACAATAATTTTACATTTATTCTTTTGTTGAACAGAAATGTTCATTTAGGGTATGAGTCTTTTTATCCTTTTGGAATGAACATTGAGCGCTGGTTGTAATAACCACAAGAAGGACAAGCACGATGTGCGAGCTTCATTTCGCCGCAATTAGAACAGGCACTTAACGATGGTGCGCTGGCCTTATAGTGTGTTCTGCGTTTGTCTCTACGGCTTTTAGACCATTTACGTTTTGGATTCGGCATTATAGTTCCACTTATTTTTTATTGTTTAATATTATTTTTCAAATCAATTAACTTTTGCCAGCGGGGATCTATTTCTGGTTCTGTGCAGGTGCATTCACCATTATTAAGATCACCACCGCATTTATAACAAAATCCTTTACACTCAGGATTGCAGAGTTTTTTCATCGGTATTGAAAGAATTGCAAATTCTCTAAGATCACTTTTCAAATCAATAGTTGCTGCATCGCGCGGTAAATAAGCAATATTTATAGCTTCACTATCAACAGGTGATTCATTCATTAAATAAACCATTCTGTAATCATTTGTAAGTATTGCAGTGAATTCAGTACCGCACCTGTCACAATCAAATTTAGCGTTTACAGTGGTATGAGCTTCAACTATTATCTGATCGTGAAGTTTATTCAGCACAATATCTGAATGGAAGTTACCAAAAAAAGGTTCTTCCAGCTCAATTTTTTTTATGCTTTCATCAAAACTGATTGCATGTTCCCCCTCAACAAGATTTGAGATTTTAATTATCATTTCTTAAAAAATCCGCTCAAAAATGACTTCTAATATATTTATACATCATTAGATTATCAAACATTTTTTCGATTCAAAAATAAGGAATTTCTGCTGATTTCCAATAAAAATCGATTTTCCTTGGTTCTAGAATTTTAGTACTATTAAAAGACTGAAATTTTTACTTAATATTATATTGTTATAATTTGAAAACAAATTTTTAGAGATTTAGATGCTGAAAGTTACCAACCTTGTAAAAGAGTATAAAGATGTTACAGCTGTAAATAATATTTCTTTTTCAGTTAAACCCGGTAAAATATTTGGCCTTTTGGGTCCTAATGGTGCCGGTAAAACTACAACAATCAGAACGGTATTAAATATTATCAAACCGACTTCCGGCGAAATAACTTATAATAACAAGACAATCGGTCAGGAGTTTTTTAATATTATAGGTTATTTACCCGAGGAAAGGGGATTGTATAAAAAAAGTAAGGTTGAGGATGTCTTAATTTATTTTGCCGAGTTAAAAAACTTAGATAAGCATACCGCCTCTGGTAAAATTGATGAATGGCTGCAGAGATTAAATATCATTGAATACAGAAATAAGAAGGTTGAGGAACTTTCAAAAGGCAACCAGCAAAAAGTTCAATTTATATCAGCAGTTCTTCATGATCCCGAAATTCTTATACTTGATGAGCCTTTTAGCGGATTTGACCCAATCAATCAGCAGCAGATAAGAGAATTAATTTCATCTTTTGTTGATTCAGGTAAATACATTATTCTTTCAACTCACCAAATGGAAACAGCAGAAAAAATGTGTTCTGAAATTTTTCTGATTAACAAAGGAAAGGAAGTTTGCAGTGGTGAACTTACCGAAATTAAAAAAAGATTTAGCAGTAATAATATCAAACTTGGATTTGAGGGTGATGCAAAATTTCTAAGCAGTGATAAAAGAGTTTTGCATTATGATCACTATAATAATTATGCTGAAGTGCAGTTAAATGATGATATTAAACCTTCAAATTTCCTAAAATCGATAGTGGATAAACTTACGATAACACATTTCTCGGTTGTTGAGCCAACTTTAAATAAAATTTTTATTGATGTTATTAATCAAAGTTCAAAGTAATAAAATGAATAAAACATTAGCTATTGCAAAATGGGAGTATCTTGAAAAGGTAAAGACAAAAGCGTTCATCATTTCCTTAATAATAACACCAGCAATAATTATTCTTTTTTCAGTCGTACCAACTTTGCTTGTATCAAAGGAAGATAATACAACCAGGATGATCGGGTTTTTGGATAAATCGGGAATGTATTTTAATGACTTAAATACTGAAATCAGTAAACATACACTTGATAATGGCCAGCCCCTTTATGTATTGGTAAATCTTGATCAGAAAGAATTAAGTGAAGATGAAATAAAAACAAAAACAGACGAAGCGACTTTCAAAGGAAAATATGATTCCTTTATTTACATCAAATACGGTGGAACTGATTCAATAACAATAGAATTAAGAAGCAAGGGAATTGCAAATTTTAGAGATATCGGTAGATTTTCAGATGCATTCGAAACTGTCAGAATAAGTCATAGAATTCAGCAGGATGCTATTGATCCGGATATAGTTGAATTTTTCATGAGAGGCGTAAAGATAAACCAGATAAAAATTGAAGAAGGTGGTAAAGAAGGCAAAGCTAACTTTGAAACAGTCTTTTTTTCTTCATTCATTTTCATACTTCTTCTTATGATGATGGTAATTTATTCGGGGCAGATGCTCGTAAGAAGCCTGCTTGAAGAAAAATCGAATAGAATAATTGAAATTCTTGTATCTAGCTGCAATCCAAATGAATTGCTGGCAGGAAAAGTATTTGGACTAAGTGCACTTGGATTAACACAGATTCTTATATGGATGATGATAGGAATTGCTTTAGCAGGTTCAGCCGTTATTCCAATGGAAGCATTCAAAAATATTTTACCTATGCTTGTGTACTTTATTTTGGGATTCATCTTCTTTACAACCCTATTTGTAGGTATAGGTTCAATAGTTTCTACGGAACAGGAAGCACAGCAGATAACCAGCTACTTAAGTATTATTATGGTAATTCCTGTGGTTATTGTTTTTCCTGCTATGCAAAATCCGGATTCCAGCTTAATCAAAGTTCTGTCATATATTCCTATTACAACCCCTTCCGTAATGCTGCTACGATTAAATATTGCCCCGGTACCTTTATGGGAAATTGCAGCAACATTAGGACTGTTAATTGTGTCAACTCTGATAACAATTAAATTTTCCGCAAAAATATTCAGAATAGGAATTCTTGCTTATGGCAAAATGCCGAATATTAGGGAATTAAAGTCCTGGCTGCGAGAAAAATAATTTAGTCAGGAACAATTTTATTTTTGATTTTTACATCCAGTAATAGCTAATTTGAAGTAGCAATAATTCATCTTAAATAAAACCGGAACCCCAATTATCAAATGCTGATTTTTGCTTCTGCATTAGCCGCTGTTTTACCAATGAGTTTCTATCTCCTTCTTATTTGGCAATTTGACAAGTATGACAGAGAACCTTTCAAGCTTGTTCTTGCCAATTATTTATGGGGAGCATTAGGGGCTATTATTTTTGCTGTAATAGGCAGTTTAATACTCTCATCTTTTGCATCAATATTTATCCGTGATGAACTGCATCTTGGCAGGTTCGGAGCAATTATAATTGCACCTGTTGTTGAAGAAATTACAAAAGGTTTTTTCCTGCTTATCACGGTGGCACATAGGAAGTTTGACAATATAACCGATGGTATAGTTTATGGTGGCGCAATAGGATTAGGTTTCGGGATGACAGAAAACTTTATTTATTTTATTGCCTATGGAACAACGATTCAAGATTGGATAGTGATTGTTGTAATTAGAACCTTATTCTCTGCTGTTATGCACTGTGTAGCCACTGCAACTTTTGGCGCTTTTATTGGTTATGCTAAATTTAAGGGCAGAAATTCAAAATTATTTTTTCCTATAATTGGAATGTTATTAGCAATGGCAATTCACTCAGCCTGGAACTTTAGTGTAAGCTTTCAATCCACTGCTCCACTGGGATTTTTATTGATGTTCGTCACAATCCTTATATTTATATTAGTTTTTACTTTGTCAATTCAGAATGAAAAGAAAATATTACTAAACGAATTGATGGACGAAGCAGTATTAGGAAATATTCCACCAGAGCATATAAATATATTATCTTCATCATTGCGAGATAAAACTGGGTGGGTGGATGAAAGTATTAGAAAAACGTATATAAAAGCAGCAACTACTCTTGCATTCAGGAAATTACAGTCAAGAAACTCTCATGGAATAAGCAAATTATATTATGATAATGATGTAACAAATTACAGAAAGTTTATCGGCAGTTTATTGAAAAAGGAAACAGCATAGAATGAAAACTGATTCTGCAATATACATATTTGCTCCTCATCCGGTATTTAATCCTGTATCGGTAAATTCTTTTTCTTCCTTCGACAAAGCAGATTCTGTAATACTATATTCTACGCTAATGGAAAACCTGATTGAAATTGTAAAATCATTAAAGATAAATCTTGATTTTTTCATTTTACTCAGTCTTGAAGATGAAAGCCTAATTAGGATAACCGAATCAGATAAATATAAAATAAAATTTTTATCTGAAGATTTTAACGAGGAATTAGAAAATTATTTTGAAAAAAAATCCCTGAATTACCAGAATAACTTACTGATACTATCAGATTCAATCGGAATATCAGCGGCCAGCATCTCTCACTGCATTAATTTGTTAAATATTGAAGACGATTCACTCGTTATTGGAAAAACTTTTTCAGGGCATATCTCTTTTATAGCCTACAATAATATCGACGGTAAGACAATTAATTATTTACTAAAATCAGATTTTGAATATATGAAGTTCCTCGCTCATATGGATTCCTGTCCTGCTTTTATAAACGTAATGGAAAAATTCCAGCGGATAATTTCTGCAGAAGATTTCAAAAAACTATATACAGAGCTCTCAAAAAAAGAAAGTTTAAATTATTGTTCGCAGGAGATGCATGAACGATTCACTCACCTGTTTATAGAGCATAAGGAATTACTGCAATGAGTAAAGTTGGAATATACGGAGGAACTTTTGATCCAATTCATATCGGTCATTTAATAACTGCGCAATCGGTAAGAGAGTTAAGAGAGTTAGATAAGATTATTTTCATTCCGGCATTTCTTTCGCCACATAAGCTTGATATTAAAGCATCATCGCCAAAGCACAGAATAAATATGTTAAAACTTGCAATTGAAAGTGTTGATTTCTTTGATATTTCTGAATTTGAAATTAAGCAGAAACAGATTTCATACACTATTGATACATTAAATGAGCTTAAAAAACATTACGATGAACTTGAATTGATTATCGGTTACGATAATATTTTTAAATTCTATACCTGGAAAGATCCCGACGAAATATTAAAACTTGCAAAGTTAGTTGTATTGAAAAGAAGATCCTCTTATCCCCCGCCTTATGAGGATAAATATTACAACCAGGCAGAATTTGTTCAAACAAGAGGTATAGAAATAAGTGCAACTGATTTACGGGAAAGAGTTAAACACGGACAACCAATTAATTACTTAGTGACTAAAGAAGTTAAAGATTATATTTTTGAACATAATTTATATAAGGAATAACTATTGAAAATTCTTGTAACCGGAGGAGCAGGATTTATTGCTTCCCACATTGTTGATGCTTTTATCAGTGAAGGTCATTCTGTTGTAGTTCTGGATGATCTATCATCTGGTTTTGAGAAGAATATAAATCCAGCAGCAAAGTTTGTGAAAGCAAATATATGTGATAAATCTATAGTAAAGTTGTTTGAGTCAGAAAAATTTGATGTAGTCAATCATCATGCCGCACAAATGGATGTAAGAAGATCTGTTGCTGATCCTGCTTTTGATGCCACTACAAATATCATAGGAACTATCAACCTCTTGCAGAACTCAATTAAATACGGCGTAAAAAGGTTTATGTTTGCCTCAACCGGAGGAGCTATTTATGGTGAACAGGATTACTTTCCTGCTGATGAAAAACATAACACTCAGCCAAAATCTCCTTACGGAATTTCCAAACTTGCGGTTGAGAAATATCTCTATTTTTACAATTCGGAATATGGAATGAATTATACTATACTGCGATATGCCAACATTTATGGTCCAAGACAAAATCCTTTTGGTGAAGCGGGTGTAGTTGCTATCTTTTCAACAAAACTTTTAAAAGGTGAACAGCCTGTCATAAATGGTCATGGAAAACAAACCCGTGATTATGTTTATGTCGGCGATGTAGTTAAAGCGAATACTCTTGCACTGAATGATGAATCAAGTGATGTTTACAATGTTGGTACCGGAATTGAAACTAATGTAAATGAGCTATTCATGATTTTAAACAAACTGACCGGTGCAGGTAAGGAAGAGAAACACGGACCTGCTGCAGCGGGAGAGCAATTGCGAAGTGTAATTACAAGCGGGAAACTATTTAATAAATTCGGGTGGAAACCTTCTACTAAATTTGAAGATGGGTTAGCGCAAACGGTTGAGTTTTTCAGAAATAATTTAGCTTGAAATGATAGACAAGAATTTACTGGATAAACTGTACACAAAAGATAAAAGAGCCATTGCCAGGTTGATCTCTTTAGTTGAATCAGATAATAAAATAACGTCCGAATATCTTAAAGAAATTCATTCTGGTGTTGGGAAAGCTTTTAGAATAGGCATCACAGGACCTCCAGGTGCGGGTAAAAGTACTATCACAAATCAGCTGGCTAAATATTTTCTTAAACAAAATAAAAAAATCGGAATAATTGCTGTTGATCCCACCAGTCCGTTCACCGGAGGCGCACTTCTTGGTGATCGTGTT
>DATHSU010000299.1:0-17799 GCA_035463895.1 Ignavibacteriaceae bacterium
TGATCCTGCGGTAAAAGATTTGCAGTTGAAATATGACAAGATTCACAGGCATTTGAAGCAACAGAAATATCATTATGGCAGGAATAACACTGATCCATTGGAGGATTTTTTCCTGCTGTCTGCCAGCTATAATCAACTTCATTAAATCCCTGATGACAATCAGTGCATTGCATTGATGAATTTTTCAGGTGAAAGCTGTGATCAAAAATCAATTCAGATTTTTTCCTGACAAGCGGTTCATACTTATCCTCATAGTGGCAGGTATTGCAATCATCTGAATTATCAACCTCATGACAGCTTTCGCAGCTTTCGTGGTTTGGTAATTGTAAATTTATAAGGCTTGTAGAATTTACAACTGCTGAATGACAATCTTCGCAGCTTACAAGATCAGCATGAAGCTGATGCGAAAATTTTATTATGCCTTCGTTGGATGCACTATAGTTTAAAAGCTTGCTACCGTTAAAAGCAGAAAAGATCATTATAACTATAAATGCCGCTGAAATTATTAGATAGACTTGTTTTATTTTCATAGTACTGTATTCGCTATAAATTTAGATTGAACCAGTGATTTAGTTTAAACAAGAACCTTAAATCATTCTTGTAAATTTTATTATTCATATACTGAGCCTGAAGATCAAAAGAAAGCAGCCTTAATGGTCTGTAGTTAACGCCGGCTAGCAAAGACATCAGGTCATTAGCTTCACCGCCTTTAACCAGTTTGTAGCTGGTATAAGATACTCCGAGCGAAGGTGTTATCATACCATCAAGAACTGAATAAGCTGAATAAAGAGATACTGCATCCATCTCGCCGGCATATCCAAAAGTTTTGCGATAATTCAAAGTGCCGTACCTGGTAGCTAATCCTAAAGCTAATCTGCTTGAGTTATCGTCTTTATAGGTTACATATCCAAACTTTCCTATAACGGTAAAGTTTTTATCGATACGATAGTCCCCGCCTAGTTCAATTTCCTGAGTATTTCCGTAATCAAATACTGTGAAGATTGAATTATATCGGATTCGCGGTTCACGGAAATTATAGTAGACATTAATTCCTAAATTTTCTACCTGTTCATATCGTGCATCAACTTCAACCTTTGAAGTCTGATTAAAATTTAAATCATAATCATAGCGGGTATCAACAGAAACAAGACCTTTCATAAAAAATGAAGCTTCGCCTGAAAGAAATTCATACTGATTAGATTTATTCTCAATAAGAACTGTTATAGGATTAAGATTAGGATCTAATCTTAATGCGAGGTAATCTTTCGGTTTAAAATTTTTATTAATATAACCAATTGCAATCCTGAAATTTTCAAGTGCAGAAGTACTTAATTTTCCACCAAGAATATAATTATCCTCCCAATTCTCAATAAGTTTTAGTTCCTGATAAGCGGGAACATTTCCTCCATAAAAACCGGAGAGTTGAACATCCCATTTACGTAATACCAGGGATGCACCATCAAAAACTCCTCCGGCAACACTGTTAAATAATGGCTGCCTTCCTAATTTAAAGGTACCAATATCCAGAATTTTCCTTGCCTCGAAATAGAGATTGTAGAACCTCAGTCTCGGATCGTCAATCATTTCGGTGGCAAAATCATTTTCTAAATTGAGGTAAGATCTGATGGAGAAATTCTCATAGTTCATATTCAGATTTAACATCTGATAGGTTCGAAGATGGGTTTCGGATACATTAGATGTATCATATCTTTCAAAACTATAGAGCGAACTGGAGAACCTTCCGTTTATGTTCTGCGCGTAAAGCGGGATTGATACGGCGAACATTAAGCAGATGAAGATTATTTTTTTCATATTACTCTACTTTTACTGTAACAATATATATAGTTAATCCTTTTTTACAGGGTGTTTAATTAATTCCCAAGCTTCACCAAAATCCATTGGCACGTGGGTAGGACTTTCAATATTATGACAACCTATACAAAAATCTTCAAGATTTTCGTGATAGATTAATCCATTTTCAATTGACTTCTGTCGGTCTTTCATTATGCTCATCGGTTTATAATCCGAGCCGGGTCCGTGGCAGGTTTCACACTGAACCCCGTCTTCAATTTTGAACTTAGAGCCAAGTAAAGCAGCATCAACATCATACCCGGAAGCATGACATTTTAAACAATCAAAAGTTTCAACAGCAGGAGTGTTAAATCCTTTTTCTTTAGCGATCGCGTCGGCTTCCTCAGTTTTAAGAGTTTCATAAGCTTTAGCGTGTTTACTGTTCTGCCAGATAGAAAGCTGTAAGCCTTGCTTTTCGGTTTTGTGGCACATTGCACAATCCTGAACACCTACAAAGGAATACTCTTTCTGGGCGTGAATAGTTAGAAAAGGAATTAGGAAGAAGGTTAACAAAAAAAAGTATTTATTAAACAACATAACACCTCCTAATAAATAGTGTTTTTAAATTTCACTTAAAATATATGAAGAAATTTTGTAAAAGAAACGACTTTTTGTAGTTTTTATTTAAGCTAAATCTAAATAGTGATCTCAAAATTTATATTTATAAATACTAAATATTATATACCGGAGAGAACATCCATGAATTGAACTACTGAGTTTAAATAATTTCTGCGGTTATGATAATTTTTATATCTTAAATGTTATATTAATAATTATTATGAATTTCTATATATATTAATACAGTACAGCTTAATCATCAAAGTTTATATTTTTCTTTAAGAATTGAATAAAATATTATGCACACAGTAGATGAAAATATTGAGAATTATATTTTAGTAAAGACATCCCAATTACACGGAAACGGAATTTTCACATCAATATATATTCCAGCACACACGCGAATTCTTAAAATAAGCGGTGAAGTTATTACCGGTAATGAATGTGAACGGCGGGAAGAAGAAGAAAATAATGTATATATATTCTGGAATGGCGACGATTGCTATATAGATACAGCATTAACTGATAAAATAAAATACATCAATCACAGGTGCGACTATAATTGCGATGTTGTTGAAGGCGAGGATAATAGTTTATATTTAATATCTTCAAGGGATATACAGCCGGGTGAAGAGTTGACAATTGATTACGGCTATGATGAAATTTACAATTATTGTTCTTGTGTGAGCTGCGATAACAAATAGCAGTTATTTTTCTATTGTGCTGATTCAGCTTTCTTCAATTTAAGTTTGGCATTTTTTCTATCAAGTTCTGTAAGATATTTTTTTCTTATCCGAATATTTTCAGGAGTAACTTCAACATATTCATCATCACTTATCCACTCAATCGCCTGTTCCAGAGTCATAATTTTCGGCGGTTCTAATCGGATTGCTTCATCTGCACCTGATGCTCTCATATTTGTAAGCTGTTTTGTTTTAGTAACATTAACGTACATATCATTGCTTCTGCTATTTTCACCAACAACCATTCCCTCATAAACTTTTGCACCCGGTTCAACAAAAAACTCAGTTCTTTCCTGGAGTTTATACATAGCATACCCTGAAGCAATTCCATTTTCCATGGAAACTAATGCACCTCGAGTTCTAACAGGAATATCGCCTTTATATGGTTCATATCCATTGAAATTATGGTGCAGAATACCGGTTCCTTTAGTATCAGTTAGAAATTCGGAACGGTAGCCGATCAATCCTCTTGCAGGAATTATAAATTCCAATCTTACATTCTGATTGAAATTGATCATGTTCTTCATTTCCCCTTTTCTCTTCCCTAGTTTTTCAATAACTACACCTACAAACTCCTCTGGTACATCAATAATCAGATGTTCAATAGGTTCAGATAAAACATCAAGAATTCTTTTATAGATAACCTGAGGTCGGCTTAGCTGAAGTTCATATCCTTCACGCCTCATATTTTCAATCAGAATAGCTAAGTGAAGTTCACCTCTACCGCTTACTTTAAATGCATCTGGTGATTCGGTCATCTCAACAGTTAAACTTACATTACTTCTCAACTCTTTCGATAATCTTTCACTAATATTCCTGGTGGTTACATATTTACCCTCTTTCCCTGCAAATGGAGAATTATTTACAATGAAATTCATGGATATAGTTGGTTCATCAATGTGAACCACAGGTAATGGTTCAGGATTTAATGGACTGGCAATGGTGTCAGATATATCTACATCTTCCAATCCGGCAATTGCTCCAATATCTCCGGCAGTTATTTTGTCAACCTCAATCCTTTTGATATTTTCAAATATATAAAGTTTTGTAATCTTCGCATTAGTTTTCAGACCATCTCTGGTTATCACTATTACCTGATCACCGTTTTTAAGTACTCCGCTGTTTACTCTGCCAATTCCAATTCTTCCCAGATAATCATTGTAATCAATTGCTGATATCAGCATCCGGAATGGTTCATTAATATCATTTTTTGGGGAAGGAACATTTCTAACTATTACATCAAATAACTTATTTAGATTATCTGTTTTATCATCAAGATTAAGTTTTGCTATTCCCTGTTTGGCAATTGTATACACATGCGGAAAATCAAGCTGATCGTCATTTGCACCCAAAGAAACAAAAAGATCAAAAACTTCATTTAAAACTTCATCAGGTCTTGCATCTTTACGATCGATTTTATTAATAACAACTATGGGTTTTATACCGAGTTCTAAAGATTTTTTTAACACAAACTTTGTTTGAGGTAATGGTCCCTCGGCAGCATCCACTAAAAGTAATACACCATCAACCATCCTGAGAGTTCTTTCAACTTCACCGCCAAAATCAGAGTGACCGGGTGTATCAATAATATTAATTTTATAGTCACCGTAAATCACACTTAAATTTTTTGCAAGAATTGTTATCCCTCTTTCACGTTCAAGTGCGTTTGAATCCATTATTCGATTTTCTACCTGTTGGTTTGCTCTGAAAGCTCCTGTTTGAGATAGCATATGGTCAACAAGGGTAGTTTTTCCATGATCAACGTGTGCAATTATTGCTATGTTCTTTAGATTCATATTTCCTTAATAATAATTCAAATTTAAGGCGACAAATATATGTATGTGAACCTGCAGTTACAATGCGAAGAAAAAAACGGGAAGCTATATCACATCAACTAATGTAATGAGATTAAACCCTCAAAGATCTTTATTATGGACAAGAATGAAGTGTTGAATCCTGAGAAGTTAGAGTAAAGAACCTGTTACTGAATTCTATGTAAGAATCTGTGTATGAAGAGCTATTTCCTCAAGAATGGATGTTACTTTAAGGCATTTTTTCAATGAGCCGGAAAAAACTATAGCCTTCCCTTTAACGTGTACTTCAAAAGCAAAACTTCGTGCCTTTTCGTATGTGCAGTTAACTGCTTTAATGAGTTGTTCGATTACTTCATCAAAAGTATGCCAGTTATCATTATACAAAACAACCCGACTGGTTTGAGTAATATCAGTATCCTGATCCTCAACTATTTCAATTTCCCGCTGTTCTTTGGGTTCCAATTCCATAATAAAAATTATAGTTTTAGTGAATTATAAAAAATTTTATGACAATTTCAACCGATAGTTAATAAAAAAGTTATACAGCACCTAATATTTAACAAATAACATAATTGCTTTTAGATTGATGCATGTTTATATTTTTATTCAAAATAACAATGAATTTGCGGAGGTCAAATGAAAATAGCAGTATGTGTCAGCCATGTACCGGACACTGCTACAAGAGTTAAAATCAGTTCTGATCAGAAATCGATTGACTCAAACGGGGTAACATATGTCTTAAATCCATATGATGAATTTGCAATAGAGGAAGCACTTAAACTAAAAGAAAAAAACGAAGGAACACCGGAAGTTATTTTATTAAGTGTTGGTGGTGATGCTAATAAAGAAACAATCCGTAAAGCTTTAGCAATGGGTGCTGATTCTGCTGTGCTTCTTAAAGATGATAATCCACGAGATTCTGCAGGAATAGCAAAAGCTTTATCTGAAGAGATCAAGTCACTTGGATGTGAAGTAGTATTTTTCGGCAAGCAATCCGTTGATTACGATAACTCGATAACCGGCCAGTTAACAGCAGAGATGTTAGGGTATAACTGTGTATCTGTTGTTGTATCTCTAAATATTGATGAAAACAAAGTAACAGCTGAAACTGAAATTGAAGGTGGAAGAGAAGTTGTTGAAACCGAACTCCCTGTTGTTATTACTGCACAAAAAGGACTAAATCAACCACGTTATGCTTCACTAAAAGGCATAATGGCTGCAAAGAAGAAAACTATTGAAGAAAAAACAGCAGCCTCTTATGAAAACCTTACGGAGGTTAGTTCAATGCTGATGCCTCCACCAAAGCAACCGGGCAGAATTATTGGGACTGACTCAAGTGCTGTTCCCGAACTTGTTCGATTATTAAGAGAAGAAGCAAAAGTTATTTAAGGAAATAATTATGGCAAATAAAGTTTTAGTCGTTCTTGAACAAAGAGAAAAAATTATTAAAAAATCCGGGTTTGAAGCCCTTACAGTAGCTGTCGGACTGGCGAAACAATTTAATACCGAAGTTGAGGCTGTTATTGCAGGTGGAGAAATTTCCAATCTGGCTGATGTTGGAAAATACGGTGTTTCGAAAATTACTCATCTGAAATCTTTTGAGTTCGAAAACTATTCCTCCTCTGGTTATAATGACTCAATTTCGGACTATGCAAAAGAAGTTAACGCTGAATTTATAATTTTACCAAATACAGCTATGGGAAAAGACCTGGCACCCAGACTTGCTGTAAGGCTGAACGCCGGTTGCATTATGGATAGCATTGACTATGAAATTAAGAATGGTGAAGTAACACTTACTCGCCCTGTATATGCAGGCAAAGCTCTGATAAAGGTTAAGTTTAAAAGCCAAATAAAAGTTTTTACTATCCGGCCAAATGTTTTTAAAGCAATAAAGAATGATTCCGGCTCACCGTCAGACATTTCTGTTAGAGAAGTGACCTCTCCTAATCTTAAAACTCGAGTTACTTCCTTTAAAAAATCAGACGGTAAACTGGATGTAGCTGAAGCAGAGATCATCGTGTCGGGTGGAAGAGGCTTAAAGGGACCTGAAAATTTCCATTTAATAGAGGAACTAGCAGACTCTCTAGGTGCTGCAGTAGGCGCATCTCGTGCAGTTGTTGATGCCGGATGGAGACCACACAGAGAACAAGTTGGCCAGACTGGTAAAACTGTTTCCCCTTCTCTATACATTGCCTGCGGTATTTCAGGCGCGATCCAACATCTGGCTGGTATGTCTACTTCAAAGTTTATTGTAGCTATAAACAAAGACAAGGATGCACCAATTTTTAATGCTGCTGACTATGGTATAGCCGGAGATGTTTTTGAGATTGTTCCTAAGCTTACAGAAGAAATTAAAAAACTAAAATCCTGAACCAGTGATGAGTAAACTGTGCAGAAAATTCAATGTGAAATACTAGGCCTTTCGACAAGCCCTGCTACTGGCGGGGCTTATGCTATTCTTCTAAAAGAAGTAAATGGTGTAAGACGACTTCCAATTATAATTGGTGCATTTGAAGCACAGGCAATTGCTCTTGAAATTGAAGGAATAAAACCCCCTAGACCTTTAACACATGATTTACTAAAACAGTTGGTTGATAACCTAGGTGCAACTGTACTTGAAATAATTGTTGATGAACTGCGTGAAAATACTTTTTATGCAAAAATAATTCTGGATGTTTCCGGACTTACAAATGAAATTGATGCTAGACCAAGTGATGCTATTGCTCTTGCGGTTCGTGCAGATGCCCCTATTTTTGTATCAGATCAGGTTATGGATGCTGCTTCTTTTGTTCCATCGGACGAAAATGAAACTGAACAAGGTTCCTCTCCGTTTATAAATGCAGAAGAACAGAAACCAACAACAAAAGAAGCACAATTAGCAGCTCTTCAGGATAAATTAAGAGAAGCTTTAGAAAGAGAAGAATATGAGCGAGCTGCTAAACTCAGAGATGATATAAAACGATTAACCAGTCATAACTAGTTAAAAACTTCCTTTCCAATATTACACTCCAGGCATCGCTGTTTAATACAGTAGTTTCTGAATAATTCAATCATTCCCTGATAAATTATACTTTGTAATTTTTGATTTTTTATTAAAAGGACCTCACTTACATCCGATATTAATTTATTGCCTTCTTTTTGTTTGAAGTTTAAATACAGGGCCAAAACTCTTTCAGCAGCTGTTCTATTTCCAAATAAATCAAAGTAAACAGACATAAATGGAAGAATAAGATTTACAATTATCTCATCTGCCCGCCCTAAGCCAAGGAAGTATTTGATTTTAGCTTTAACAGGTTTATTAAAATTATAGTGGGTTGCCCAATAACCATCCGCTTTAATAATTAATAAATTCCTTAACCTGGAAATTACTTTATTCTGGTCGTTATTCTCCTCAAATACTTTAATTAAACGGCTGACAAGATTTTTTTGTAAAATTATATTTACTAGCCTTGCGCCAGATGCAATTCTTACTGTAGGAAAATTTTGTGGCCTGAGTTTAAAGAAGTTCCAGTCACTCATTGAAAATGACTCTCCATCATATCTCGATCTAATATTTACCCAGTTCTCCACCAAAGTTCTGACATATTCAGAAGTTTCTTCATCAGGAATTTTATTTACATCTGGTATAATTCCGCTAATGTTAAATAAAATACTCTCCAGAACACTTACATTTTTTTCTTCGTCATTAAGGGAATTTAAAAACCTAATATCTGCTGCATTACTTAACCGATGCAGAATATTTTTATTTTTTGAATAACCTAATGCTTCAAAAATCTGTTCATAAAATAACTGCTGCCATATCAGTTTATCTTCAAATTCAGATATTTCAAAATGCCGGTTTTCAATTTCTTTTTCAAAATTGTACTTAACAACAGGTTCTTTAAATTGATTTTTACTAAATATGATCAATTCTTTTAACCTGTTAATATATCGTTCGCATTTTTTTCGATGTCTTAACAGACCGAGCTCATTAATAAAATCAAGTTTTGTGTTTAGAGGAACATCAGAGTTTAATCCGATGCAGGGCATTCTAAGCTTATCTTCGGTTTTTATTGAACTAAGATGATCAATTATTTTTTTTCTGATTGGCTCGTTTAGGTACTTTTCGAGTGCTATAGAATTTACTTTTCTGCCACTTTGGGTAACTACATAATTCTGGTGGGTTTCTTCAGATAGCGTAACATGAAGAATTAGTTTATTATATCTTTTATTTAGATGATGACCGTGGGTTCGCCAATCAGAATGATAATTGTCAATTTCAACATCACCATTAAAGGTCAAATTACCGATTCTTATTCTGGCATTATGAAAATCGGGACCGGCAAGATCAATGTTTCGTTGACCTGGATCAAGAATTTCAATTGCCACTTCATCTGAAGTATTTATGCTATCAGTAAATTCGCGTTGCTCCCAGATTTTGTAAAGTATTTCCTCCGGAATTCTGGATTTATTTGTTGCCATTAAAAATCGATTTATTGAAATTATATTAAAACATTTCTCTCCAAGTTAAAAAATGTTTAAATAAATACAAGATATTCTGCGGGTATATCTTTTTGTATTTAATAAAACATATTATTTATGAAAGGAGGTTTGAAACTTGATTATTTAAGCTGATAATTTCTTCTGCTGCAGCTAAATCAAAATCATCTGATGAACCTTTATAAATGATCCCTCTGCTGATATTTATGAGATATCGCTTTCTATTAATTTCTTTAAATGCATTAACAACATCATCTAACTTTCCTCCCTGGGCGCCAACACCCGGCAAAAGTATTGGTAAATCTGCTATATGTTCAAAATTTTCTTTAAGGTCCTCTATCTTGGTGGCTCCGAAAACTATACCGCAATTATTTTTTTTATTCCAGTTTTTTACTGCATTAATTACATTTTGAAAGACATAACTCCCATCCCTTAACTTAAGCCTTTCAAAATCATTTGCTCCCGGGTTAGAGGTTAGTGCCAGGATAAAATTCAGTTTATTATCATATTCGAGAAATGGTGAAACTGAATCATAACCCATATAAGGATGAAGAGTTATGGAGTCGAAACCAAATGAATCAAAAACAGCTGATGCATACATTTTTGATGTGTTACCTATATCGCCGCGTTTTGCATCTCCAATTGTAAGTATATCGTGTGGGATATAATTAAGAGTCTGCTCAATATTTTTTAATCCATTAGCACCTTCAACTTCGTAAAAAGCAAAATTAATTTTATAAGCCGCAGCATATTTACTAGTAGCTTCTATTATTCTGCGATTGAATTCAAGAATAGGATTTGATTCTTTGAGAAGTGATTCAGGAAGTTTATTTATATCAGTATCCAGTCCAATACAAATAAACTTTTTGTTGTGATTAGCAGATTCAAGTTTTTGTAAAGCATTCATATCAAGTATAATTTTTTCTATTCCGGTAAATATTTGCTACTATACCAAGCATTATTGAATTAACCAGAAGTGAACTTCCACCATAGCTAACAAATGGTAAGGGAATACCTATTACAGGTAATATGCCCACTACCATTCCTACATTTATGACATACTGAATAAAAAACACTGACAAAATTCCAACAACTACCAGACTAAGGAATTCATCTTTTGTTACCGACGCTATCTTTAGTAATCTGATAAACAGAGATGTAAAAAGAACAAGAACAACAAGTGAACCAATAAAGCCAAACTCTTCACCGATAACGCAGTATATAAAATCCGTCCACTGCTCCGGAATATACTGTAGTTGAGTTTGATTTCCTGAAAGATATCCCTTACCGAATAAACCGCCAGAACCAATTGCAACCTGAGCCTGAATTGAATTATATCCTGATCCTAAGGGATCGGACATAGGATCGATGAATGCCTGAATTCTTTTTTGCTGATGCGGACTAAAGGCAGTATAAACATAATCAGTAAAAAAACCTGCAGCAAGATTTAAAGCAAATATTGAAGCACTGAAAAAGAGATCTTTACGAAACAATAGTAGTACAGTTGCAACTATTATAAGTGAGCCTATCAGAGAATAGGTACCGAACAAGGATGCTATTGCAACAAATGCAGGAGATAAAACTACAAACAAACCAAATAAACTTATCCCCTTCCAAAAAATCAGTACCAGAATCATTCCCATAAAAATTATTGATGATCCAAGGTCCGGTTCAAGCAATATTAAAGCTACCGGAATCATTCCAATTAATAATGCAATTATAATATCTTTAAACGATTCTATATCGGTATTTTTTTTACTCAGAAAAGCAGACAAAGCAAGTATAACTCCTAATTTTGCAAGCTCAGATGGCTGGAATCCGATTGGACCAATTATTAACCAGCTTTTCTGACCCGAAACAGTCTTTCCGATAGTTATAACTGCTAAAAGGAATACTATTGATGTTATATATACTGGCAGCGAAAGCATCCGGAATGAATTTGTAGGTATAAAGTATACTATAAAAAAAATAACTAATGCAATTACACCGGATATTAACTGTTTTTCAAAATTTCCTACTGCAGTTGGATGACTTATTGTTGCACTGTAAATAGCAACATATCCAATAATCAATAGAAGGATTGCAGGAATAAATAAGCCGAAATCAAATTTATCACTTATGTTATAATCAACGCGCAATATTAACTCCGGCTATTCTATCATCTTTTGACAGAGTTTTCATTTTATCGTCGGATTTTTTTTCTTTATTCAAATATGCTTCAAATATTTTTTTTGCAACCGGTGCTGCGTGTGTTCCACCGAACCCAACATTTTCAATAACCACAGCTACTGCTATCTGAGGATCTTCATAAGGTGCAAAACCCACAAATAATGCATGATCTTTTCCATGTGGATTTTGTGCAGTTCCCGTTTTTCCAGCAGTTGTATATTTATCTACTTTTAAACTTGTTGCCGTCCCTGCACCGTGAACAACTAAAAACATCCCTTCCTTAACTACATCAAAAACAGTTTTTTTAATACCTGTTTCAATTTTCTCAAATTCAATCGGTATAAAATCTTTCGTATACTCATCCAGGTATCCTTTAACTACATGTGGTGTATAAGATATTCCGTCGTTAGCAATTAAAGCTGTATATAAAGCCAGTTGCAAAGGCGTAACACTAACTTCACCTTGCCCTATTCCAAGACTAGCCATTATACTTCTGGGCCAGTTTGGGCCGTAGATTTTTTCATAATAAGCAGAGTTCGGAATAAATCCCTTGGACTCTTCGCCGATATCAATTCCTGTCATATGCCCGAACATAAATTTATCACAGAACTCTTTCCATTTATCCAAACCTATTTTATAAATCAACTGGTAGAAGTAGGTATTACATGATTTCTCTAATGCCGAGAAAACATTTACTGCACCGTGTGAGCCATGGCATTTAAAAAATCTTCCAAAAGTAAAACCGCCTCCGCAGAATATGGTAGTCTGAGGAGTTATCACTCCGATATCTAAGGCAGCAATGGCAGAAAGCATTTTAAAGGTAGAGCCAGGTGGCTTCAAAGACATAGTGGCCCTGTTAAATGATGGTTTGTCCGGATGATTGTAAAGCGAATCCAGAAAGTCTTTGCTGGTAACGTAAGAGAATTGATTAAGATCATAATCAGGTGTACTTACCATACCCAAAATCTCACCTGTCCTGGGTTCAATAGCCACTATGGCCCCGCGCTTTCCTCTCATTTCCTTTTCAGCTGTTCTTTGAACATCAGCATCTAAAGATAAAACAAGATCTTTTCCTTTAATTGAAACTTTATCTTCCGAACCATCGCGATATTTGCCAATTTCCCGCCTGCGTGAATCAACTAAAACAAAATTATACCCTTTGGTACCGCGCAATAATTTTTCATAAGTCTTTTCTATTCCATTATGTCCTACATAATCGCCGGGGTTATAAAAATCTTTTTCTTGTTTTAATTGATTTGGGGAGATTTCTTTAGTGTAGCCAAAAGTATGGGAAGCCATAATATCGGCGGGATATCCACGTTGCATTTCAACTATATAATCAACACCAGGCAGGTGTTCAGAATTTTCTTCAAGCCATGATACAACCTTAAAATCTATTCCTCTTCTAACTCTTAATGGAACAAATTTTGAATAAATTTTATTTTTTTCAAGGATTTCATCAACATAACCAGAATCCATTTCAAGGACTTTATCTAATAATGGGCTTAATTTAAGATCGTAATCAGCCGGCAAAATTCTTAAAGTATAAGCAGGAGTGTTACTAACCATTACTTCAAAGTTCCTATCGTAAAACACTCCACGAAGCGGAACTTGTTCAATACCTTTTATGCTGTTTCCTGCAGAACGTCTGTCATATTCCTCTTGGTTAATAATCTGCATAGAAAATAGTCGCACAGCTATTAGTCCGAATACAATTACAATTGCAGCATGAATTAACACACTTCTGTTTACTGAAGCAAAACTTTCAGAGTTCAAAACAATTTCCTCTTTGGATAAAAGAAAATAAGAAACAGGCTTATGACCGCTGTAAATAAAGCCGGAAGTAATGCGTGCTCAAATAATAAATTTAGCACTGTTGTTGTAAAATCAAGCGTTGAAAATAATGAGTAAATAATTGAGTAAAACAATGAGCTTAAAAAGACTATTAAAGAAAAATTTGCAGGTTTAAGATAAATGGCCCGCTTTGTTTCCGATGAAAAATAACCTGCACTGAATCCGGCTATTGTTTTTGCAATCATAGAGCTTCCTAAAATACTACCTGTTATCAAATCAAAAAGAAATCCAAAAACAAAACCCAATAGGGTTCCGAATATTTGACCGTTCTTGATTGTATAAAAAACCAAAAGTATAATGATAATATTAGGAGTAATGTTTCCAATAGATATTAGCGGAATAATAGTAGTTTGCACAAGCAATACAGGAAAAAAAAAGAGAACTGCAAGTATAAATTGTAAGCGCATTTAAATCATTTATTAAAAAAATTCAATTCAAGATCTTCAATTTGTTTACTTTTGACGATACCAAGAATAAAAACGTGTTCTGCTCTGAAGAAATCCACGAATGGAATCACAGTTATTTCATTAAAAATGCCTGTTTCAACCTTACCAATATCTGCTGCAATACCAACCGGAACAGAAACGGGAATAATTGAACTTATCTCAGAAGTTACTATTCTATCACCTTTCTGGATCTGATAGGTTTTTGGAATATTAATCAAAACAAGGGATTCACCATTCCATCTCATAACTGCATGTTCCCCTGTTCTTTCACATTTAACTGTAACTTTTAAATTAACATTCTGAAGTGTTCTTGCTATTGAATAATTTTCTGAAGTTGATAGAATTATTCCAACTAATCCAGAATGATTTATCACCGGCATACCGGGTTTAACACCATCAACGGATCCTGTATTCACTGTAACAGTGCCCTGTGCAACTGAAAGGGATTTTGAAACTATTGAAGCCGGTATCAGAGGTAAATTTGAAGTATCTTTCAATGCTAACATTTCCTTCAAGTCTTCACCTATTATACCATATTCACGTAGTTTACTGATCTGAAGCATTAGCTCCGCATTAGTTCGTCTGAGGTTTTCATTTTCTCTTCTTATTGAACTTGTATTAAAAATATCATTAAATACAGAGGTAACTGAGGCAAACGTACCAAATGCAATTGTGCGGACTTTTTTAACGCCGGCAGATTGATTTTGAGTGAGTAATATAAGACTGATCAGAATCAGTAAAATGAGGATAATATATTCTTTAAATTTTTCCCAAAGATTGGTGAATAATCTTAACATTAATATCTTCTGTTACGTATTAATACCTTCGAATAATGGTTTAAGTTTTCTATAATTTTACCTGCACCTCTTACGACTGCTGTTAATGGATCTTCAGCTATGTGTACAGGAAGACTTGTTTCCATCCTTATTCTTTCATCAAGACCTTTAAGCAAAGCACCTCCGCCGGTTATCATAACACCCCGATCAAGAATATCTGCCGATAGCTCGGGCGGCGTTCTTTCTAAAGTCTGCCTTACTGCTTCAACTATTTGAACTACTGATTCATTAAGCGCTTCCCTGATCTCAACAGAGCTTACTTCTGTAGTTTTAGGAATTCCGCCAACAAGATCGCGTCCCTTAACCTGAATTGTTATTTCTTCTTTAAGGGGTACGGCAGAACCAACTTCACATTTTATGGCTTCTGCAGTTCTTTCACCAATAAGTATATTATGATTTTTCTTAAAGAACTGCATAATTGCATAATTCATTTCATCACCAGCGATACGAATTGATTCTTCATTAACAATACCTGATAAGGCGATTACAGCAATTTCAGTAGTTCCTCCACCTATATCAATAATCATATTACCCACCGGAGCTTCAACGTCAATACCAATACCAATAGCAGCAGCCATTGGTTCAGCTACAAGATGCACTTCTTTAGCACCTGCGTGCTCGGCACTATCTCTGACAGCTCTTTTTTCAACCTCGGTTACACCGCTTGGAACAGCAACAACAATTCTTCGGCTGGAGAATGCACCAGCACGCACACGTTTGATGAACGCACGAATCATTCCTTCAGCAATTTCAAAATCAGCTATAACACCATCGCGCATAGGTCTAGTAACTTTAATTTCCTTGTGTTCCCTTCCCTGCATTTCTTTGGCTTTATTGCCAAGTGCTATAATACGTTTGGAATTTTTATCAAACGCAACAATTGATGGTTCATTAAGCACAATACCTTTTCCTTTGATGTAGATCAAAGTATTTGCAGTACCAAGATCAATTGCAATATCAGCGGAGAAAAAATCTAATAGTCCCATTTGCCTCTTTAATGTTTAAAGTGTCTGATTCCGGTAAAAACCATAGATATGCCATTTTTATTTGCGACTTCTATAACTTCACTATCACGAACCGAGCCACCAGGTTGAATAACAGAAGTTGCCCCGCATTTAATAATTTCTAATAGTCCATCAGCGAAAGGAAAAAACGCATCAGACGCAGCTACCGAACCCTGTAAATTTAACCCATGTTCTTTAGCTTTCATAAAAGCTATTCTGGCAGAATCCAGGCGGGACATCTGACCAGCGCCTATGCCTAAAGTAGCTTTATCTTTAGCAAAAACAATTGCATTAGATTTTGTTTGCTTGGCAATTGTCCATGCAAATAAAAGGTCTGTCATTTCTTTATCAGAAGGTTTTTTATCTGTTACAATTTTTAATTCTTTTTCGTTAAGTGTAATTGAGTCTGATTCCTGAACAAGTAAACCACCTGGAATTGATTTAATATTTTTAGCAGAACCGGTGATTTTTTTTAATTGTCTTAAAAGTCTTCTGTCCTTTTTCTTTTTTAAAAGTTCAAGAGCTTCATTAGAATAAGAAGGAGCAACAACAATTTCAAGAAATATTTTATTTAATTCAGCAGCAACTTTTTCATCAACATCAGAAGTGAATGCTACAATGCCACCAAAAGCCGAAACAGGATCAGATTTCAGTGCTTTAAGATAAGCATCCAGTGAATCATTTCCAGCAGCTGCTCCAGCCGGATTATTATGCTTAATTATTGTACAGGAATTTTTACCAAGCTCTTCAACTAATTCAATAGCAGCAACAAGATCAAGAATGTTGTTATAAGAAAGTTCTTTGCCATGGAATATATCAAAGTAGGAATAGAAATCACCATATATCTCAGCTTTTTGATGTGGATTTTCTCCATACCGCAAACCGCTTGCCTTAGGATAATTTATTCGGATATGGGTTAAGTCCTGACCAAATTTTTCTTCAAGAAAATTAGCTATATAGGAATCGTATTCTGCAGTATGAGAGTAAGCCTGAACAGCTAACTTCCTGTTTGTTGTCTCTGATAGAACGCCTCTATTTAATTCAGTTAGAAAACTTTCATACTGATCAGGATTAGTAAGTACAGAAACAAATTTATGATTTTTTGCCGCTGCACGGATTAAACTTGGTCCGCCTATATCAATATTTTCTATAATTTCTTCAATTGATACGCCTTCTTTTAAAGTCGTTTGACGGAAAGGATAGAGATTCACACAAACTATGTCAATAGGTGTAATGTTGTTTTTCTCTGCTTCCTGCAAATCATCATCAATATCTCGTCTAAAAAGGATTCCTCCAAAAACTTTAGGGTGGAGAGTTTTAACTCTTCCGCTAAATACTTCCGGAAAGCCAGTTAAACTGCTTATCTCAGTTACGTCAAAGCCTTTAGATGAAAGTAATTTTGCAGTATTACCGGTAGCAAGAATCGAATAACCCTTGCTGATGAGTCCTTTAGCAAGAATCTCGATATTAGTTTTATCTGAAACGCTAAGTAAAGCTGACTTTTTCAAGTTAAAAAACCTTTTTGTTTAAGAGATATAATCACTCTAAGAAATTATAACTCTGTTATTTACTTTTTTAATTCTTCCCTCTGCAAAAGCTTTGATTACTTCGGGAAGAATTTTATGCTCAAGTTTTAATACTCTTTCTGCTATTTCTTCTGGTGAATTTACATCATTAATATTAACACAACCCTGAGAGATAATTTTACCTGTATCATATGCAGTATCAACAAAATGAACTGTAGCACCGGAAACTTTAGCAGAAGAATCAAAAACTGCTTTATGAACATTTAAACCGTACATTCCTTTACCCCCAAATGATGGTAAAAGTGCCGGGTGTATGTTTATAATTTTATTTTCAAAAAATGATATAAATTCTGCCGGTATTAGTTTAAGAAAACCAGCAAGAACAATTAGTTCTGTTTTAAGTTCAGTAAGTAACTTTATCAGTTCGGAAAAACTGATTATGTTTTCTTTATTACCTACAGTAATTGTTTTAATATTAAGACTAGCTGCTATTTGAAAAGCCTGGCAATCTGTCTTATC
>DATHSU010000300.1:0-3316 GCA_035463895.1 Ignavibacteriaceae bacterium
TATGAGTCAGATGCTCTAACCAACTGAGCTATGGGCCCTTATTTTTGGCGCACAAAATTACAATTTCTGTATTCATAAATCAAGTTCTGTAAAATAACAAAGGCGATTCATCCGAACCGCCTTTTGAAAATATAAATTCACACGGATGTCACTTGGCTCTATTTCATTAAGATCATTTTCTTTGTTGCATTGAATGTTCTGCCGTCTTTAGCCAAAGCAGTGAGTTTAAAATAATAAATTCCACTTGAAAATCCGGCAGCATTAAATTCAAACTCGTGTCTTCCACCGCTTAAACTATTATTTACTAACTCAGTAACTTTTTGTCCGATTGTATTAAAAACTTCAAGAGTTGCATCAGCATCAACCGGAAACTCGAAGCTAATTTTTGTAGTTGGATTAAAAGGATTTGGATGATTCTGGTTCAATGTAAACTGAGTTGGAAGTTCAATATCAACCGAAATAATGTTTGAATAAGAGTAAGTGCCGTCATAATCAATCTGCTTTAACCGGTAAAAAAATCTTCCAACTTTTACATTATCATCATTAAATAAGTATTCACTCTGATTTATGGTAGTTCCCATTCCTTTTACGAATGAAATCTCCGTAAAAGATACGCCATTGGAGCTTTTCTCAACACTAAAGCCATTGTTATTGGTTTCAGTAGCTGTTTTCCATTTAAGCGTAATACCATTTAATGATGCTTCGGCTATAAAAGAAATCAGTTCAACAGGAATAGCTTCATCAATAGTAAAATTAACATTGGAAATATCGAAGAAAACATTTCCCACAGCTTCAACTTTTATTCTTGCGGTATTTGTTTCATTATCAGGTAATAAAACCACTTCTGTACCATCGTTAGGAGTGTTCGATGCAAGTGTATAAGCATAAGTATTTCCACCGTCCACTGAAAGAAGAATATTTACATTTGAAACATTCACAGGCGATGCGTTTGTATTTGCAACATTCCAGGTAACAGTAACCGGAGATAGTCCCGGAATTACGACATTAGTGTTTGGATAAGTAACAAGAAAAGGTCCGGCCGCATTTGAAACAGTAAAATTAATTTGTGCATAATCTACTCCGCCGCCAGCAGGCCGATTATCTCTTGCTACTAACCTGAATCTTAAATTTCTGCTGTAAGAAGGAAGAATTTCACCAATGGTCTGAGTATTATTCAATAAATTCTGTATTCTTGGAAAAGTTCTTGCTGGTGTGCTGACAGGATTAAACACCCTAAAAATAGGTGCATCACCGCTTGGAGAATTGGGATGCCCGGCTGGTCCTAAATCCCATTCTTCCCAGCTATAAGTCAGCGGATCATTATCCGGATCAATAGCTGAGCCGGTTAATGCGAAGGGTGTATTTATTGGAATAGCGAATCCACCTGCCGGTACAGTAACTACCGGGGCATTATTTCCTGTATTTGTTACTATAGGACAACCGCTTCCGCTGCCAAAATTTGTATAGGCAACTATTTGGTCAAAACTTGCTACGTGAAAATGTGGGTCACTAAAATTCTGAAGATTCTGAGGGCTGCAAATACCTGCGTAAGCCATAATTGTTGATCCGCTGCCAGGTTCATATGCTGTTGCCGGATTTCTGTTGCTTCCGGAACAACTTCCAGCACTTCCATTAAATGTATGATGAGCACCAAATTGATGACCCATCTCGTGAGCAACATAATCAATATAGAAAGGATCACCGATAGGTTGTGGTAAACCCGTAACGCCACCTGCTTTATTAGCTGTACAAACAACTCCAAGGTAAGCTACTCCGCCTCCTCCAGTGCTGAAAACGTGACCAATATCAAAATTAGCATTACCAATAACTGAACTCAGATTGCTTATATTCTGACCCAACATTGTACCACCATTAAAATTTGAATATGGATCAGTGTTAGGATCGGTATAGATTATTAAGTTATTATTGGCAACCAGAACCATTCTTATAGCTAGTTCAGTTTCATAAACACCTGTTACTCTGTTAACAGCTGTTACAACGGCAGCTAAACCCAGAGCAACAGTCCCGCCATGAAATTGTGTATATTCCCCTGTAGCTGCACAAGCCAAACGATAAGTTCTTAACTGTGGTCCGGTAGGTGTTTCAATTCCGCCTTCAAGCAGGAAGTTCATCTCATCAAGAATATTTCCTTCAATTATAACTTCACAGGTTCTTTCAAAATCTTCTCTTATATAATCAGCTACAAAATAACTTATATAGTTTTCGAGATCGCCCTGGTTGTGCGGATCAATGAAATAACTCCCGTTTACTGACCTTACCATTGCATGAAATCCGTGAGGCGTAAAATCAAATCTTACCCAGGCATATTCATCATCTATACCTATTCCAACGTAAGTTCTTATTTCAGGGAAGGCTGACTGTAATTCATCTTCCATAACCGGGGATTCTACGAAATAAAAACTGTTTATTTTGCCGTCTGGCGTTGGGAGTTCAATTACTGATGTTGAATGTTTTAATGTGGTAGTAATCTCCAAAGGAGAATTGCTTAATATATCAGCTAATTTCTGGAGATTAAGTTTAACGGTTCTATAATCTTGCGGATTTATTAATTTCTCCCCTGTTAATTGAATCGACGACTCATCAACATCCTGCCACAATGCCAATCTGCTCGTCTGTGCGATGGATATTGAAGTAAAAAGTATCATTAATAGAATGACTGAGGAAAATAGCTTAAAGGAAACTATTTTATCTTTGGACGAAATCAGTAAAAATTTTTTCATAATTCTTTCCTTTTGTGTTGGTGAATGGTTTTATTATGTAAAAACTATGAATGCTCTAATCTTAATATTAAGATAAAAAGAAAAGTAATTATTTAAAAGAATGGGCAATAAAAAAGCCGCTTTTTAAGGCGGCTTTATTAAACAAACATTAAAAATTAATTACCAAAGACATTGATTACACCATTAATATGTTTTGATCTGTCTAAAATGTTACCCTGTGCATCAACAACTCCTGTATGGCAAGTTGCACACTGAGTAATTGTATATGGCTGGTGACCTAACGGTGGTATACCATGACAGGAACCACACTGAGCTTGTGAGCCTGATTGGTCAAACTGATTCCACTTAACTAAAAAATTGTTGCCTCTCATTGTTGGTGCTGTATATATCCAGGGAGAATTTGATGAATCTCTATAGAAAACAAAATTTCCATGACAATAAGTATTGGAACAAGTATTGTCTTCAAAATTATAAATCGGGTTAACTCCCTGAGCAATTGCCAAAGCTCCAAAATTAATTTCAGCCTTATTATCATCACCTAAATGACCTTCAGAATACAACCCTGATGGTGTAAT
>DATHSU010000301.1:0-4074 GCA_035463895.1 Ignavibacteriaceae bacterium
TTTCATAACCGGCTTCAATTGCAATGTTGTCAATGAACTGAATTCTTAATCCGCCTTCACCACTGGTACCGAAACGGAAAGATTCATCATATAGATTAATAATATCGGCATCCGGGTCTGGTACTAAAGTTAAAACATCAGATTTTGTAAAATCCACCCTTGACCAGTTCAATGTGTAAGTGTAGTAAGGAATAATTGCTGCAGATTCCGAAAGTTTATAACCATAACCGGATGATCTTCCGAATCCGAATTTCCAGGTATCTGTTGCTAAATTATTAACTGTTCCGTCTTTACCTGATATATCATTTGAGATGTTGGAAAGAAACAAGTAACGGAAATTGTGTTTAATAATATCGTCTCTGCCCCAGGCCTTTTTGTCTTTAATATATCCAAGCTTTAATTCAAATAAAGCAGGATCTGCAATTGAAGTGCTTAAGTCTTCACGCTGCACTTTGGAAAGACCGAATTGGAGTGAAATAGTTGGTTTAGATTTTCTTAAACTGAAATCCAGATCATCAAATTGCCATTCCCATCTCCACTTTTTGTCTTTGTCCTTATCCTTCTGCTCATTTTCTTCCTGTGCAAAGGCAGGAATCGTTAAGAATAACATTAAAACAGATAATAATATTAAATTGAACTTATGCATATATCCTCCTGAAAAATTTAGTTAACATCCCTTTTTTATACAACAACTATGATTTTAATTTTTTGATTTATCTTTTAATTACGTGCTGTAAAATTATACAGCAAATCTCTCATTCATTTTGGTAAACATCACAACAGCGTCAACAAAATGATAAACGTACACCCAAATGGATGTATGGTAATTAAAATCTCCCTATGGGTTGTCTTGAAACTTAATTAATCAGGCAAATGTTTAATGAACATAAAGATCAGCGTTAATAAATTCATTACTTTTTATTAAGTTAATTACCATAATTGAGGAAATTCTGAGAACCTGAGATGCAACCAAAAGAGAAATTATTTAACATAGCAAGACTAAGCAAAAGCTATCCTTTTTATGATGAAATAATGAGACGACATAAAGAGGCAATTATTAATAATCAAGATATATACATAGATCCCGAAACTGAATTCACTGTTCTTACAGCAGAATTCCTTTTAAAAAGAGGTTATTGCTGTGAAACCGGATGCAGACACTGTCCGTATTACACGAAGTAAAGAATAAGAATAAGAATAAGATTAAGATCAAGAGTAAGAGTACGATTGAGAGTGATATTTTTTCAATAACTTTAAAAAGCTTTTCGCTCTTCGCGTTATTCGTTTTCTGCTTTACTCTCTGCGCCTCACGCTATGCTCTCTGCCCTTCCCGCATCTTATCAAATCTTTTATTAGTTTTGTACATAATAAGAAAGGAGTAAATATGAAATCATTTATATTTCTTTTGGTTATGGTTTTGTCCTTGCCTTTATTCGCACAGGAAGTTAAAGTATCCGCCGGAACCGGTGATGCCGATATTGATATGCACCTCGATGAAGTTAATAAATATGGTAAAGCCGAATTTGAATTCTTTAAAAATGATGTTGCATTAAAGTTTGGTGTTAAAGCCGGTGAGATCAGCGATTTGTATTACAAAGAAAAAATAGAACCGGGAGATATATTTTATGCTTATACACTTTCTTCTATCGCAGGGAAGCCGGTGCGAGGCATTATTGATCTGCATAAAAACAAAAAAGGCTGGGGAGAAATTGCTAAACAGCTTGGTATTAAACCGGGCTCAAGGGAATTCCATATGCTTAAAGGCAAATCAATAAGCGGAATTGGTAAAGTAAAAAGCAAACATATTGACAGTCGTAAGGGCGGAATACAAAAAGGAACCCCCCAAAAGAAACGTTAATTGATTATAGGGATTTGACCGGATATTTAATTATCTGATCAAATCCCTAAAAAGATAGTTTAACGTAAAAGAACCATTTTCTTTGTCTCAACAAATCCGTCTGCTATCAGTTTATAAAAATATACTCCGCTGGATAATCCGGAAGCGTTGAACCCGATCTCATAACTGCCGGCAGGCTTATATTCATTAACAAGTGTTGCAACTTCTATTCCAAGGACATCAAAGACTTTAATGACTTGATGACTGCCGACTGCCGACTGCCAACTGATTTTGGTTATAGGGTTAAACGGATTGGGATAATTTTGATCCAATGAAAAAGAATGTGGGCTATATTCATCCGCTTCAACCTTGGTTATCTGGTCAGTTAAAACCATTCTACGACCCGGCAATGAAAATGGTTCTATTCCAAGCAGAGTCAGATCATCAATATATTGACCCGGAATAATATCTTGTACAATCCAGTTATTTTGTGCTATCCATACTGTATCTGGAAGATTTATCAACTCGATAGGAAATGGTCCTAAGAATGTAGAGATTGTCCATTCAACAAGAAACTTTTTACAATTAAAACTTCCGAGCACAGTTTGGATTGTTTGATCTGCCTGTCTTATTGCAGAGTATCTGAAACTTAATTGATATGTTGAAATTAGAGTATCTACAGTAAGTAAAGTGTATCTTGATCCAACATTAGCACCAAATCTGTAAACCGAGTACCAGTTTTGAAATGAACTGAAAAAGTCAACAAAATTAAAATTTGTATCAATCCCCATTGAGTCGAGTCCCACAAGAAATGGTTCGATGTTGCTTATACTGAAATATTCATAAGCATCGGTTCCGGAAGAACTGTAAAATATTGAATCGGTGTAAGGCTGGTTATAAATTGTTTCTAAGGGACCAGTTTTAGACGTTACAATGTTTGCCGAACGTCCCTGGTAATCAGAAACTACATTAAACGAATCTCTTCTGAAAACAGTTAGTTCATTAACCGGGTTGTTCAAGGAATCAAGAGGGGTAACAGCATAATTCCATAAGAACCCTGTCTGAGAAGGGAAATAATCGCTTGCTTGCTGTGTATAAACTTCACAAGTAAGTATAAATGCACTTATTACAGTAAATATCAGTTTCATATTAATACCTCTCTTACATTAATTATATAAAATGCTTTTATAACAAACAAAAAAGTGTTTAGGTCGCAATTTTACAGGATCAAATTAAATCCGAGCGAGTAATTTCTAATTGGTCTTAAATTACCAATTAATTCCACATAATTATAGTTAAAAATGTTTTTTATGTTCAGGTAAATATTAGCCGCCAGTCCAAGTGATATCAACTCATAACTCAGCTTCGCATCGGTAATATAAACCGGAACTCGCAGTTCACCGTCAGTGACAATACCAAGATTAACAAGGTCAGCATCAATTTCTTCCACTTTGCTTGAATATCGGAAATAAATACCAACTCCAAAACCTCTGGTTGCAAAATCTATTCCTCCTGTAAAGCTATGCCTCGGACGGTATTTTAGCGCCTTATTATTTTCAATATCTCTGGCCCACAGGTAAGTATAACCAAGAATTGCTTTAAGATTACCGGGAATAACATCAAGAATAGTGTTGAACTCAAATCCCTGTATTCTGGCTCTTACAACATTATTAAATACAGCAAGTCCGTCTGTGGGGTCTATTTCAGGTTCAATCATATCATAATACTCATTATTAAAAACAGCCAGGTCGATTTCAACAAGCTCAATTGGCAAATAGTTTACACCAAACTCAAACGTAATGTTGTTTTCCGGTTTTATATCGGGATTCGGTTTAACAGTTATTCCGCTTGTTGATGTTGATGTAAATGCTTCTGCAAGAGATGGTGCTCTAAATCCGGTTCCTAAAGATGAACGAATTATTAAGTTATTGGAAAGTTTATAATTTAAACCGAGCTTAGGAGAAATTGCCCCTGATGCATCAAGCGAGTCAAGCTTTGTATGATCGTAACGCAAGCCAACACTGGTTATTAAAGGGAAATTGAAGGTAAAGTCTGCTACTGCATAAACGCCGGTACTAAATGCCGAAGGATTTCCGAATAAACTGGAGTTAACGTTTGAAGGAATTGCTTCAACACCGGTAGTAAGCATTATAGAATTTGACAGACTAATATTAAACTGTACTTCCCCACGGTAAAGGTGAGATGTGGATTCATTGGAAGGGTTTCCATTGTCCTCA
>DATHSU010000302.1:0-4016 GCA_035463895.1 Ignavibacteriaceae bacterium
CCTACGGGAATTCAGGGGTTTGACGAAATTACTGCTGGTGGATTGCCTAAAGGCAGACCAACATTGGTCTGTGGTGGAGCGGGCTGCGGAAAAACACTTTTTGGAATGGAGTTTCTGGTACGTGGCGCAACTGAGTATAACGAACATGGAGTATTCATGTCATTCGAAGAAACTAATGAGGAATTAACCATAAATGTGGCCTCTCTGGGTTTTGATCTGGAAAATCTTGTCAAAAATAAGAAAATTGTACTCGAGCATGTGCATCTTGAACGAAGTGAAATAGAAGAAACAGGAGAATACGATCTGGAAGGATTATTTATACGTTTGGGTTATGCAATTGATATGATCGGAGCAAAGCGTGTTGTTTTAGATACGATAGAGTCATTATTTGCGGGATTACCGAACCAGTTGATCCTTCGTGCTGAACTTCGCAGATTATTTCGCTGGTTAAAAACAAAAGGTGTAACTTCTATTATTACAGGTGAACGCGGAGACGAAACTCTTACAAGGCAGGGACTGGAAGAATATGTTTCCGACTGCGTTATTATGCTCGATCATCGGGTAAACGAACAAACTTCTACACGACGGTTACGAGTGGTAAAGTATCGCGGTTCAATTCATGGCACTAATGAGTATCCCTTTCTGATCGATGAGAATGGTTTTTCGGTGTTACCTGTTACTTCTCTGGGATTAAAGCATATTGTATCGAATGAAAGAATCTCTAGTGGAATAGTTGAACTTGATGAAATGCTTGAAGGAAAAGGTTTTTACCGTGGAAGTACAGTTCTCATTTCCGGAACTGCAGGAGTGGGAAAAACTAGTGTCTCAGCCCACTTTGCAGAGGCAGCATGTAAACGAGGTGAACGTGTTTTATATTTTTGCTTCGAAGAGTCTCCCAACCAGTTAATGCGCAATATGCTTTCAATAGGCATAAAATTGGAGACATGGGTTAAAAAGGGACTTTTACAATTCCAGGCAACACGGCCAACATTTTATGGACTGGAAATGCATTTGGCTGTAACTCACAAAACTGTTAATGAATTCAAACCTCATATTGTTATTCTTGATCCGATTAATACTTACGTCGTTGGGGATAAAGGGCTCGAAGTAAAAACGATGATAATGCGTATAGTTGATTTTCTTAAAGCGAATCAGATTACAGCATTGTTCACAAGCCTTACTTCAGCCGAATATTCATTAGAGAGTTCTGATGTTGGAATATCATCTCTGATAGATACCTGGTTATTACTTCGTGATATTGAGTTAAACGGCGAACGAAATAGGGGAATGTATGTACTTAAATCACGTGGGATAGCTAACTCTAACCAAATTCGGGAATTTATTATTACCAGCCATGGTGTAAATTTACGTGATGTATACATCAATGCCAGCGGATTTCTAACAGGATCAGCACGTATTGCACAGGAAGCAATTGAAAATGCAGAGGTGCTGAGGCGTAAGCAGAACGTAGAGAGAAAAAAACGTGACATAGACAGAAAGAGAAGAGAATTAGATACGCAAATTTCAGCTTTGAATGCCAGTTTTGAGTCAGAAGAAGCCGAAGCTGTTAACATAATAGAAACGGAACAAAATACTATTAAAAGACTGGAACAGGATAAAATGAAAATTGCTGTTAGCAGAAAAGCTAACATAAATAATATTTCAACAAACAACCTTAAAAATAAATAAACAATTATTCAATGAAAGTAATTGACATAAATTCAAATACAAGAAAGAAAAATACATCTGTTTTAACAGCTAATGATAAGTGGATACTTCGTTTATATGTTGCAGGACAATCTCCAAAAGCCATTACTGCATTTGCAAACCTTAAAAAGATTTGTGAAGACCAATTAAATGGTAAATACTCGATTGAAGTTATCGATCTTTTAATAAATCCACAGTTGGGTGTCGAAGACCAGATTCTTGCCTTACCAACATTGGTAAGGAAACTTCCGGTACCGGTCCGTAAGATAATCGGCGATCTCTCAGATACTGAACGAGTACTTGTAGGTTTGAATTTATTACCTGTCGGCTGACCTATAAACACTTTACTGATGAGTATGTATTATGAAAAAGAAAAATATTTTGAAAAATGTTTCTGAAATGATTGATATAAAAATGTCTGATTTAGACAAGAACAGATATATTTTGCGTTTATACATAACCGGAACAACAAGTCGTTCAATTTTAGCAATAACGAACCTGAAGAAGATTTGTGATGAATATCTTGAAGGACGATATGAACTTGAAGTAATAGATCTTTATAAGAAACCAAGTTTGGCAAAAGATGAGCAAATAATTGCAGCTCCAACATTGATTAAAAAATTACCACTTCCATTTCGTCGAATTATTGGTGATATGTCAAACAAAGAAAAAGTGCTATTAGGATTAGACCTTAGAGAAGTTAAGGCTAAGTCGATTTCCGGAAATATTAAAAAAGCTGATTAATAATTGCAGATAAATGATCAAAACAAAAGAACAACTCTTCGTTGAAAATGAGGAATTACATTCCCGCCTCATCGAGATTAAAGAGACTCTTGCTGCAATCCGTAACGGAGATGTTGACGCGATAATGGTTTCGGGCAGAAAGGGAGAACAAGTCTATTCTATCAGTTCAGCTGAAACACCATATCGTACTTTCATAGAGCAAATGAGCGAAGGAGCAGTTACTCTTTCAAAAGAGGGAACAATCCTCTATTGCAATCCAAGATTTGCGGAAATTGTACAATCACCATTAGAAAGAGTCATTGGTTCATCTCTTAATCGTTTTATCGCTCCGGATGATAGTTCAAAATTAGATTCCTTTCTTGCTCAACTGACTCATGACAAACATGATATATTAATTGTTAATCTGACAAATACATTATATCTCAGGCTGTCTATTCACCTCTTACCACCTTACCTGCAGGGGGATAATTTTATACTCATAGCCACTGATATTACAGATTTAAAGAAAAATGAAATTGAACTTAATGAAATAATTGTTCAGTTAGTAACCCAAATTAAAGAATTACGATCTTTGAGAATCGATAATATATGTGAAACCATAGATGTCCAGGGAAGAAAGAATAAACTAGAGATTGCGAACAATAGGCTGTATAAAGAGATCCTCAAGCTTAATCAGTTAGTTGCAAAATTAAAGCAAAAACAAAAAAAAGGACAATATTTATAATCATCATTTTATTAATAATTTACATTACCGCTCCTTCGGTCAGGCACGTTTCGCAAACAAATAATTACATAATACAAATTGATACATAGGTTTGCGTAAAGAGATTTGCATCCCGCACCTACCTCTCGTCGTTACACGCTGCTTAGATTGAAATACTTGTTTTATCAGGTCAAATACAACATTTACCCAACAGTTGACACATGGTATAGTGTATACGGGTTTAAGTGGTTTAACAGTCCTATTCTGAATATTTTATCTTTATGCAATTTGCTAACCCCGACAAAACACATTTACAGTAACTTCATAAAATATTGCCATGCTTTTCTGCACATAATTTGTCCGGAATCTAAAAGATAATTAAAGGGGGAATCGTGTCTTGACTTTAGAAAAACACGGATAGTAATTTGAAAAAGGTCCGGTATCCGGAGAGTTATCGGTTGGGTTTGACATATAGGCTCCATATTTCTTGCTACAGCAAAGAAGATGTAAATCCGTGAGAAATGAGCAATTATGAACATCCTGTCACCAACCTGGAAAAGCAGGATACGTACCCGGTCAACTGTTAATATGAAAAAAACCTTTTTTGGATTCTATCATTGCACACGATGACCTGGAAGGTTCAGAGCAATGGAATGCCGGGCTTAAGTACATTCAGGAATTCCTTGGAAACAAGCATTTAAAAACCACGATCATCAATACGCAGGTGAGCTCTAAACGCCAGGGAGAAATCTGAAACCCCTCAGAGTAAATGGATATAACATGAAGCATAACTTCGCCTTAAACTCAAGATCAGTGCTTTATCCATTATAAATGTTCCCATGAAAACAAGTTATCTGCTAGC
>DATHSU010000303.1:0-5736 GCA_035463895.1 Ignavibacteriaceae bacterium
TATACCGTGATTAAACGTTCCTATCCAGATTAAATCATTATCAATGTGAGTGTCAAGAACCCAAAGCCTCCAGGCATCATCATTATATTGCGTCCAGTTGATTCCATCGAATTTAAATAGACCGGTTGATACACCGATCCAGGCAACGCCATTTTGATCGAACTCAATTGAGTTTATTAAATCGGCAGTTAGTCCTGAGTTTTGTCTGTTAAATATAGTCCACGATGATCCATTAAACACTCCAATTCCTGCATTAGTACCAACCCAAACATCATTATTTGGAGCTATCGATATACAATTTATAGTATTTCCCGGGATTGCTGAATTAGATGTAGAAAAGTAATTAAAAGAAATATCATCAAATCTTAAAAGTCCTTTATCCGAAGACCCGATCCATTTCACATTTGAATTATCTATTTTAATATCTGTTAAAGAATTAGATTGTATTGTAGAATTATTTATTTGATAATCGATCCAGGTAGTAGTGTCTCTTAAAATAGTTGAGTGTTGTGTTAATCGGCTACTTTCGATGATCACATCTATTTCCATTTCACGGTAATTTATCAAACTGATTTTAACTCTATATTCACCCGGCAATAAATCTAAAATAGTATCAGGAGTGGTTCGGTTTAGTACAGAATCATTTAATACTATACTTCCACCCGATGGATTTGACGATAATGCTAAACTTCCGAACATACCAGGATTATCAAAGTAATTAATAAAGATTTCCTTACTTTCTTCGTTACTGATACTTACTGTAATAGTTGTGTCATTAAAATATTTTCTCTTTAAAGTTAAATCGTAAATCCCATCTTCAAGAAAAGCAAGACTATCAGGAGTTAATCTGCCGGAATTTCTTCCATTGATAAAAATAAGAAAATCCTCCGGTGAAGTAGATAATATTATTTTACCTTTCGACGGTTCAGGTTCAACCGGTGATCTGTATACTTCTTTATCACATCCTGATAAAAAAACAATTAAAATAACAAGTGAAATAAAAACCATTAAGTATTTTATGAGATCTGAATTCGTAAATAACGGATTATTCATAAGGATAATTAATTTTGAAAAACATAATTATAACCGAAAGATTCAATATAGGTTGATTGAAATCTTAATCTGTCATAAATTTTATTTATATATGAACCGAAAATTCCCAGTCCACCTTCAATATTGGTGTACTCATTTTCATTAACTCTAACAGTAAGTGCATTAAATGATTTGCTCGTGGAAGAAGCATATCTTGAGAGATTCTGATCTAAAATTGATAGAGTAAAGTAGAGCTTTTCGTAAACCGATATTGTTACATTCTCCGGTTCATCCTTTGAAAGATTATTAAGGGTTTTTGCAATAACATCCATATTATAAACAATAGATAATTTATTTGAGGCAGGTGGATAAACGGCCTTTTCTGAACCGTTTATGGAAGTAAAATAATATGGTATTTCAGCTTCATAAAAAGTAACTACATCATTCACTTTTTTTGAGTATTTGAAAAATAACTTTGGTTGATAGAACGAACTATTATTTCCATTAGTCCAGAAAATATTGATAAGATTGCCGGAAACAGGAGGTATTAAAACACTGCTGTTAGATTTAAATGCAATGTCTTTTGGTGTTTGAGATTTTGCTTTTAATCTTTTGCCATTCTCTAATAATACTTCAATTTCAATTGGTTTATTAAATGCAATTTTAAACCTATCGTTAAAATAAAAATTTTTTACTGATGAATTATTCAATGCATCAGTTTCTACTACCATCGTATCCTTAAAAAGATAAACTGAATCTTCATACCATACTCTTATATCTGCAAATTTTATTGATCTATCTTCTACTTTGTCATCCGGATTGAATGTTCCAGTAAAGTAACTTGATGACAAAGTTGCTGTCTGGAAGGTAGTATCACTATTCAAAATACAGGTAAGAACGTATTTCTCATTATAGCTCCCAAAGGGACTAAAATTGTCCTCACAGGAAATTAATAATATTGATAAAACTAATATTGAAGCAAAAAACCTTTTTTTCATAATTCTACTTTTAAAGTTCCGGTTAACAATAGCGGCAGCATATTTATCTGCTCTCCAGTATCCCTTTCGAAGTAAAAAATATTTTTCCTGTCGTAAGCATTTATCAGATTTAGACTCATTTCCATATTTGCGAAAAATAGTTTTAATCTTTTTGTAATCCCAAGATCAAGGCGGTGGTATTCCGGAAGGCGTCCAAGATTTCTATCACCTAATAGTAAATAAGGATTATAGACTCCATTATTAAATTGAGCACCGGGTTCACTAACCAGATAATACTTGTCATAAAAACCTACCAACTCTGTAAAAGGTAATCCTGATGAAAATGACCAAACTGCACTACCAATCCAACCAGCACCTAAATTAAATTCGAATAAAAAATTTGCAGTATGTCTGGCATCATATTTCGGATAGTAAAGAAGACCATCCAGTTCTTTATAAGACCAGCTTAGTGAATATGAGCTGGTAATATTAAATGGATCTCTGGAATACTTAATCATTAATTCATATCCATAAGATTCTCCTTTACCTTTTACAAGGTCGGGCTCATAGTCGAAATATTTTTTTTCGTTTACGATGGGAAGACTATTAATTTTTTTATAGTAAGCTTCAATTTCAGCTGAAAGGGCGGTGCTGAGAATCCATTCCAAACCGGCACCATAGTTTAAAGATTTTGTCGGTTCAAGATAACTTGGGATGATTATCCATGGTTCAAAAACAGAGATTATCTCGTTTTCATCCGAAACCGTCACAAGCTCCTGTAAGTAAATGCCACAGGATGCTTTTAATGCTAAAGTTGGAATAATTCTGTATGTAAAACTCAACCTTGGTTCAGGAGAAAAGCCAGAATTGGAATTCAATCCGGTTACATTTATCCGGGTGCCTATATCAGCTCCGAAGTTATCATATCGTAAAAATTTATACTTCCCGTAAAAAGATACATTGCCGGCAAATTTATTTAAGTCTGACGCTACCCCTAGCTGGTTTTCATAGAACAATTTTGAATCAATAGTCTTAATTTTAATCCCTCCGGCAATTTCATCTTTGTTTGCAAAGAAAACATTGATATCAAAACTGATTGAAAAATCACTTATTTGATTTCTTACTGGTTTCAAATTACTTCCGTTGGGATCAATGTTTCCTTCAAATTGGCTCAACGAAACACCAAGCCTTGAAAAAATGGGTACATCATAAATCTGAAGCCATTCAAATCCGACAATATTATTATCCCATTTAAAACTTTCCCGTGTTGGATCTTCATAGACGAGATCATCTCCGCTTAAAAATGTGAATAAAGAGAATTTAGCATTTCCGAAAAAGTCTTTGCTTGAATAATTTAGCTTGAATGACATATCATAAAAATCAATCGGAACAGTCTGATCATTCAAAAATTTTTTAAGAACATTATTAGAGTGACTTTTTCTTCCACTAACTAGAAATGAACCACCTGGAATTGGACCTTCCAGCATTCCTTTTACAGTAAGTAAACTGGTACTTCCTTTAAATCCAAATGAGTTCTTGTTTCCATCTTTGGTAAGAACATTTAATACAGATGAAATTCGCTCACCGTATTCACTTGAAAATCCACCTTTAAAAAATTCAACACTATTAATAATATCTGGTTCAATAACACTGAATAAACCAAGTGAATGAAATGGATTGTAAATATTAATACCATTCAGTACTACTAAATTTTGGTCACTGGTGCCGCCACGGACATAGTATCTGGCTGAAACATCGCCGGTTGATCTAACTCCTGGAAGGAATTGAAGGGAACGCATAACATCTGTCTCAACACCTTTAGGTAATATTTCGAGTTGTTTAATGGAAATTCTTTCAAGTCCCAAATCCGTTGTATTTTTTTCAATTACCTTTGCACCAACTTTTTCCACGGTTTGAAGCTCAATGCTTAATGGTACTAACTTAATGTCGAATTGTGTTAATTGACCGGGTTTAATAAAGACAGTGAATTGATGAGTGCTGTATCCCACATAAGATGCTGTAACCTGATATTCACGATCTGAAGGGATGGAGTTTATTAAATATATTCCTCTTTCATTTGATGACGAACCAGTATTTAATTCATTTATAAAAACATTACAGAAGGCTAGAGTTTCACCTGAAGTTGAATCGGTTACAATTCCTCTTAGTCTGCCGGGTTCCTGAGGAAATATATTTATAGATAGCAGAAGAACTAAAACTGTAATTGGAATAATAAGAGTTTGCTTCATTCAATACTTTTTTTTAAAACGGGGTAAATATAGTTTATTTAATTATTAATACACACACTGATTTTTGGTATAAAAGAATAATTATCTGTGATAAAACTCATTTATCTGAATTGCAATACACCAAAGAAATACTAATCTTTGAATAGCTGGAGAATAATTTTTATTGGCGCCGGTTAACATTTCAATACCCAACTCCGTCAGGTCCGGAAGGAAGCAGCGGTAAGTATCTGAATTGTGTAACTGTGCGCCTTTATTGTTTAAATATTTCAGGTGGTATCAGGTAAATCAATTCGCCTTTTGAAAATTTGGCAGATCCGGTAAACCTTATTTTGCATATTGCTGCAGGGGGAAAATGCAAAACACATCCATTGTTTGATATAAGATTTGAAACGTGAAATGAAAGATCAGGCTGATGCCCGATACAAGCGATATTCTCAAGACCATAAGTATTAAGTATTTCAATAAGGGCACTTGTTTTGGCTCCAGTTGCCAGATTATTATCTTTTATCACTTCTCGATTATAGCCAAAACTATCTGCAATTATGTCACTGGTTTGTACAGCTCTGGTTAAAGGTGAAACAATTATTAAATCAAAACCCTGAATTATTTTTTTCCAGTAAGATGCTGCATCTTTGAGCAAATCTTTGCCTTCCTGCGTTATTTCCCGGTTAAAATCGTTTTTAACAGGCGAAATTTTTTCTGCTATGCTGTGACGTATTAAATATAAATTCATAAATCCTATTTGTAGTTAACTGTAATTATGGACAAGTGCTTGTGAAAATCCATTATGTCTTTGTTCAATTCTAAACCAGATTTTGAGTTCATAATCCTGTCCATCTCTTCCTTGGAATTAAACTCTGCCTCACAAAAAAAACTAAACTTTTGTTCAGCCAATAAATTACTCTCAACATCAGCTATCGAAACATTTTTACCGGTCAGCCCGGATAAAATAGGAATTGTTTTTTCATTAAAATGCTTTAGTATCTTATCATCAACAGGTTTCTTTAAAAAAAATAAAATCTTATACATCAGCAATTCACTTTAAATGTTCTGATTATACCACTATAAATTTGAGTATTTCGTTCGTAAGTAAATTTCGGCACTTCTAATATCAAAAGAAGTCTTTTACTATTGCAGGTATATTCGTAAAAACCAATTTGAAGTCTGCACAATTCAATAGAAACAGTATAACGAATCGGATTTTGAAATTCATCAATGTAAGTAAGTTTATAATTAATAAAAGATTCTGCAGAATCTCTATCAGGAAGTTTAATTATAGATAATGTTGCACCCATGTTTTCATTAACGTACTTATTGCCACTAAATTCATTCTTTAAATATTTCGTTATTGCAAAGTTTTCAAATTCCCGCCATTCTTCTGTTAAAAATATTGAATAATCTCTTTTTGATATTTCAGTTGCAACTCTTCTCTCGATTTCTCCGAAGAATATGTTATCAAAGCTGCTCTGATCAGTTAT
>DATHSU010000304.1:0-14374 GCA_035463895.1 Ignavibacteriaceae bacterium
AAATCCAGGCATGATCTGAAAAAAATGCTTTCTGAGTTTAATTCCAGAATGCAGAAAATTAATGACCTGAATATTAAAACACTTTTAAATAATATTTTTAATGAAGAGCGGTTAAGTAAATATACTGCTGCTCCTGCAGGTAAAATGTGGCATCATGCTTATATAGGCGGACTTATTGAACACACTCTTGAGATTATAAAAATTTGTGATCTAATGTGTGATATCCATCCTGAAATAAACAGGGATCTGATTGTTGCCGGGGCAATGCTTCACGACTTTGGAAAGATTGAGGAACTATCCTTTGATACAGGTTTTGAATACACCGACAAAGGTAAATTACTCGGGCATATGGTTATAGCATCCATAATCGTTAATGATGAAATCAATAAGCTGGATGATTTTCCGGAAGAAATTAAACTGAACATAATACATTTGATTTTAAGCCACCAGGGAAAACTCGAACATGCTTCGCCGGTTGTCCCGAAAACTTTAGAAGCCATTACACTGTACCATGCAGATGAATTAAGTGCCAAAGTAAATGCCTATAAAGGCTCCCTGGAAGCGGAAGCAAAGCCGAACAGTAAATGGACAAAATTCATCGGACTCGCCGGAACAGATCTTTATAACCATGGGATAAATAATCAATCAAGTAAAAACAAAACACTTTTCGATTAAGAAAGGAAGTGAAAATATGAAACTAACTTTACGGTTTTCTTTTTTCCTTTTGCTCGTATTCGCTTATAATTCACTTGCACAATCGGTTGATGACTTGCTGAAAGAAGCAGACAAGTTTGTTGCCGAGTTTAATAATCAGAAAGCACTTGATCTGCTGCTTGACGCTGAAAAACAATTTCCGGATAATTATGAAATCCTGTGGCGCATTAGCAGGTCTTATATTGATATTGCTGAGCATTTACCCGATGAAACAAGTGCCCAAAAAGATGAACAGGAACGTCTTTATAAAGAAGCTCTTGAATATACGGATAGATCTGTAAAACTTGCACCCGATCAGGCAATTACTTATGTAAGACGGGCAATTGCTAATGGAAGAATTGCCTTATTTGAAGGTGTGTTTTCTGCAATAGGAACGGTTAAAGATGTTAAAGCTGATTGTGAAAAAGCTATTCAGCTTGGTAATGGAGGTAACTATGTTCAGGCACTTGCTCATTATGTGCTTGGAAGAACACATATGAAAGTTTGTGAAAAAGCTTACCTCGTTAGGTTACCGCTTGGACTTGGCTGGGGCGATATGGATGAGTCGATAAGATTACTTGAAACAGCCGTAAAGCTTCGTCCTAATTTCAGGATGTTTTACCTGGATCTTGCAAAAGCTTATATAGAGGAAAAGGAATGGGCTAAAGCAAGGGAAACTCTGCTTAAAATTGAAAAAGCACCGGTTGTTGATGAAGATGATGATCAATTTTTAGCCGAGTCGAAACAGTTGTTTGAAAAAATTAAGAACAAATAATACTTTTATATAATTACCTTTCAAAATTCCCTCTCACAATGATGAGAGGGAATTTAGGGGAGAGGTTGAAAATCATGAACTTTGACCAATCATTTCTAAATCAGCTTTCAAAGGCTAAGCGAATTGTTTTTTTTACCGGCGCAGGTATATCTGCTGAAAGCGGTATACCAACTTTCCGCGGCAAAGATGGAATTTGGAATAAATTAAGACCCGAAGAACTTGCTAATTTTGATGCTTTTATGCGTAATCCTAAAATGGTTTGGGAGTGGTATAACCACCGTAAGAATATTATTCATGAGGCAAAACCGAATAAAGGGCATTTAGCAATTGCTGAGATGCAAAATCTTTTCGATGAGGTAACAGTTGTTACTCAAAATATAGATAACCTTCATCGCAGAGCCGGAAGCAAAAATATATTTGAACTTCATGGTAATATTGAGAGAAATTTTTGTGTAAAGTGTAAAACATACTATAATGAAGAATTGGATTTTTCGGATGGAGTTCCTGAATGCAAATGTGGCGGGTTGATTCGTCCTGATGTTGTATGGTTCGGCGAATATCTGCCACAGGATCAGTTTCTTGGCGGCGAAAAAGCAGCGCAAAATTGTGATATGTTTTTTGTAGTTGGTACTTCTGCTGTTGTTTATCCTGCAGCAGGATTAGTTTACACAGCTAAACAAAGTGGTGCTTTTATTGTTGAAGTTAATATTGAGGAAACTGATGTTTCAACAATTTGTAATTCATCATATTTCGGTGAATCAGGTAAAATTCTGTCTGCAGTTGTTGAAGCAATCAAAAATATAAGAAACGGAAATTAATTAAACTTTCATAGTTTATACTTGCTCTATAAAGCATAGTACTACTTATTTTTGGGCGCAAACAAACTCAGAACTGCAACAAATAACGCCGCGCCTACAATTGACCAGATAACAGGAAAAGTCACTTCACCAATATCTATTGAAAACAGGTCAGGAAAATTCAATTCCCTTGCAAGAATAGTTCCTATATAAGCGCCTATGAAACCAACTATTATTGAAATAACACATCCGCCCCGCTTAAAACCGACTAATGTTTTTGCAATCGAACCGGCAATTCCGGCTATAATTAAAAGTAAAATTAATTCCATAATCATATCTGTAAACTCCTTTCAATTTTCTTCAATTAAAATAAATATAACTTGTAAACTTTTCTACAAATCTTTATGTTTTAATTCAATGAACACAATAACAAACTCAATTAGCAGAACTTACTTAGCGTATGAATAGAAGAAGATTTATTAAACGTGGAATGGCTTTTTTAGCCGGATCAATGCTTCTTCCGTTTTTTACAGGAAAAAATGGAAACACTGAAGCCGCGCAGCCGCCATCCTACAAACCAGATACCTCTGCCTGGAAAGATGATGAGATTAATATTGCCTGGATTGGTCACGCAACGGTTTTAATTAATTTTTACGGAAAAATAATTTTAACTGACCCTGTATTTTATGACAGAGTTGGCTTGTATTTTCTTGGATTAACATTTGGTCCCAGCAGATTTACTCATCCGGCGTTAACATTAGATGAAATTCCTAAACCAGACTTAGTTCTTCTATCTCACGCACATATGGATCATATGGATTGGGCAACTCTTTCAGATTTGACTTCACAATATCCAAATGAAATAGATTGTATAACAGCATTCAACACAATGGATGTTATTCAGGAATTAAAATGGAAATCATTACGGGAAATGGACTGGAATGATGAACTTGAAATGATTGGAATAAAATTCAATGCAATTGAAGTAAGGCATTTCGGATGGCGATATCCATGGGAACGAGACCGATCTAAAGGTTATATGGATAATGGCAGAAGTTATAATGCCTATCTTCTTGAAAGAAACGGAAAAAAGATTTTATTCGGCGGAGATACTGCTATGACCGATTTATTTCAGCCTTATAGAAATCAAAATATTCATGTTGCAATAATGCCGATTGGTGCATATCAGCCCTGGAAAAGAAATCATTGCAATCCTGAAGAAGCTTTAATAATGGCCGATGAGCATTTAAAGGCAAAGTTTTTTGTACCAATTCATACAAAAACATTTAAGCAAGGTTCAGAACCTATTATGGAACCTCTTAACTGGTTAAAAGATTCATTACCCAATTATAATATAAAACTGGGCTTGGATGATATCGGTCAAACTCTTACTATTCGGACGTAATTCTTAATAATTATTCAATGACCGAACTGCAGGTACTTACAAAATTTAAAAATGATGCTGCTAAACTGAGCTTATATATTAGCAGAAAATTTGCTTCACTAACTCCGGAACAGATTAATTTTCGTCCGATTGCTGATAAATGGAGTGTCGGTGAGTGCTTTGAGCATCTGATCATCTCGCATCGTTTATATTATGATAAACTTTCTGCCATTATTGAAAATAATAACCTAAAAGTGCGAAAAGAAGACAAAGAAGTTTTTCATACTTTTTTAGGAAAGAAAATTATTTCTGCAGTGAAACCTGATTCTAATAAAAAGATAAAAACATTTAAAATTTTCAGGCCACTTTCCAGCGAATTAAATGATGAAGTTTTTGAGAGGTTTATTCTTCTTCAAAATAAGTTTGTAAAGCTATGTGAACGGTTAACGGATGCCGATCTGTCTAAAATTAAATTGTCTTCTCCGGTTTCTAAAATAATAAGATTAAACGCTGCGGATGTTTTAATAATAATTATTCATCATAATAACAGGCACATTCATCAGGCAGCACAAATTGTTGATCTTTGTTTCTTTCCTAAGGAGCCTCATAAAAATGGAAACTCAAAAAAATAAACTTCCAAAAGGATATGTTCAGATTTATACCGGCAATGGTAAAGGAAAAACTACTGCTGCAATTGGTCAGGCAGTCAGGGCTGCAGGATTCGGATTAAAAACCTATATAGTTCAATTTATGAAAGAGTATCCTTATAATGAACTGAAAGGTTTAAATCATTTAAAGGAATGGATTTTAATTGAACAGTTTTGTGGAGATGATTTTGTTTATAGGAAAGAGCTACCGGATAAAATGGAAGTTGATAAAGCTCGTCGCGGTCTGGAAAAAGCAAAAGCCAAAATGCTCACCGGAGATTTTGATATCATTATTCTTGATGAAGTTTGTGTGGCAATTTATTTTGGTCTATTTACTGATGAGGAAATTTTAACTTTTATAAAACAAAAACCGGACAATATTGAAATAATTTTAACAGGCAGGTATTGTCCTGATAAATTAATTGAAAGAGCAGAACTTGTTACAGAAATGAAAGAAATAAAACATTATTATCAGGATGGAATTGCAGCTAGAAAAGGAATTGAATCCTGATATTACTTAGAATTGACTTTTGTTGTTCTTACCTTATTTGAATGTGTATCTTTAAATATGGCCTTAAAAGAAATTTATAAAAAAATAGTTATAATACTTGCTTTACCATTTATACTATTAATAAAGATTTATCAATTACTGATCTCCCCATTATTTCCTTCATCATGCAGATATGCTCCAACCTGTTCGCACTATACTTTAGAAGCATTAAAAAAATATGGTTTGATAAAAGGCGGCTGGCTTGGAATTAAACGAATATCCCGCTGTCATCCCTGGGGTGGAAGCGGGTACGATCCTGTGCCTTAATTCCTGAAGAATTAATATGACAGCTAAAACCAAAATATCTTTTTCAAAAAGAATACAAGCAATGATTAAAGCATTCTTCAAAATGGGTTTGCTTTTTATCATTATTTCGGTTGCTGGTGTATTCTTATTACGATGGATAAATCCCGCTACAAGTTCTATTATGATCCAGCGCCAGATAGAAGCTTTGTTAAAAGGTGATTTTACATTTATAAGCTATAAATGGATAGATTACGATTATGTATCACCTGATGTACCGATTGCAATTGTTGCTGCAGAAGATCAGAATTTTCCAAATCACCATGGATTTGATTTTGATCAAATAGAAAAAGCATTGGATCATCATAAACGAGGCGGAAGGTTAAGAGGCGCCAGCACAATAACTCAGCAGGTTGCAAAAAATCTTTTCTTATGGGAAGGAAAAAGTTTTATCCGTAAGGGAATAGAAGCTTACTTTACAATATTGATTGAATTACTGTGGAGTAAAAAAAGAATTCTTGAAGTTCATCTTAACATCGCTGAAATGGGCGATATGATTTTCGGAACGGGAGCTGCCAGTTTAGTTTACTATAAAAAAACTCCGGATAAACTTACAAGATCACAAGCCGCTTTACTAGCAGCTGTTTTGCCCAACCCACTGAGGTATTCAGCTTCACGCCCTTCAAATTATGTGTTGAGAAGACAAGCCTGGATCATAAGACAGATAAATTCCCTTGGCGGTAAAGAATATCTTAAAGATTTATGAAAAAGATTCTCCATATTGTAACAATACTTCTATCTGTTTTAGGTTCATTATCATTTGCTCAATCTGAGAATAAGCTGATTCACATATCTTTTGGCGCAAAGAATAATTTTAATAAAAATGACTTTCATCATTACTGGGAAGCAGGAATCGGTTTTGGCAGTGAGTTCAGGTTTGAACATGCAATAGGTGAATTAGGGGGCGGGTTAAGTATAATGAGATTTGATAAGAAAATTGAATCAGCAAAAAGCTTTTATGGGATTGATTATTATTTCCTTTACAGAAACTCTTTCAGACTTATTGAAAATGCTGTTTTAATATTAGGATTTGATGCTGGAATTTTTGAATTCAGATTTGATGATGACGGAGACATACAATCTTCTGCAGAAAAAATTGAACGGGAGTTTGCAATAAAAATTATGACTGGATTATCATACGCCTTTAATGACTCCTGGAAAGTTGAATTAACAACGGCTTACAATCATATTTATACAAAAAAGAAGATTGAATTATTTTATTTGAACCTTGGTTTGGTTAAATCTTTTTCTGCACCGGAATGGCTGAAGGATTTCCTGGAATGAAAAAATTAATTTTAATCCTTGGGGTCTGCTTTTTAATTTCGTGTTGTTCGGTTTATTCTCAAACCTCTGAAGTGATTGTGCTTAAAAGCAGCGACCTTGAATTCATTTCTTTGACAAGATTGTCGGATATTTATTCAATCTTACCTCAACTTGATCTTTACACAACTGATGGATACCGTCATTCATCCTTATACGGAAGTTTGTTTAACAACGCACCACAAAATATAATTGTTTTAATAAATGGCGTTCAAACTAGTTTTGGTGTCTGGGAAAAAGCAAATCTTAGCCAGTTTCCTGTGCATCCGAATTCAATTGATTCAATAGTCATAAAATATTTACCGACAATATATCTTGGAGAATATTCCTCAGGGATATTGATTGACATAATAACAAAGAAACCCCCTGAAGATTTATCACTCATATTTACATATGCGACCGGAAACGAAACTGGTGATCCTGGTCCTTACAGATATACTGAATACTTTAGTGATAATGTGGATCAATTCGGACCGAACACACTTATTACTTCGAGTTACGGAAGTGAGAGATTTAATTTAACTTTTAGTTTTATTGATCAGGTGTCACCAACAACTGATCCGGCAATATTAAAACGTGTTGATGATTTTGTATTTCAAAATTACCAGGTCCGATATTCAGGATTCTCGTTAAACGCATCTGCCCTTTCAGGTTTTGGTAAGCACAATTTGTTTGCAGCTTATACTAAAACGGGACAAGCAGTAGTGGGATTTGAATACGGAGCAGATTTAATTTTTATAGATGCTTTGAGTACGGAAACACCTTATGAAAATGAAAGTTTTTTATTTTCTTCAGGTAATGAAATACAAATTGATAATAATAAGAAGTTAAATGTTAACTTAAACCTGAGTTATACAAATGCAGAGCAATCAAAATTCTCTGAAGATCTAACTTTCAATAGTGAAGACTTGTTGCTCCATTCCAAAATTTCTTATAAATTTTCTGCAGAAACCTTTGGGTATGGTATTAGCTCGTCATTCAGTTATCAAAACTTTCAGCCCAGGTTTTCAAACTCAAGTATTTCCAGAAATATTCCATCGTTTTTTGCATTCATAAATTTTCATACTCTGAAAAACCTTCAGCATAATATAGATTTTATTTATAGAGCTGATAATAACTCATCGGGTTTATTTTTTGTTATTGCCAATAAATATAAAATTAATGAAGCAAACTGTTTTTCACTGTCTCTTAAGAAAGGGAACCTGTTTAACAACATTGGATACTCAACCAATCAAGGCGGAATAAATGCTTTTGGTACTGCTTTAGTGCTTGCTTATAATTATAAACACTCTCAAAACACGTCTGTTGATGCAGGGATCAACTTTATAAGCAGGTCAAATTTAACATACTTCTTACGAGATTTTATTTATAATGAGCCCGGACGTTATATTGATAATTTGCAAACACAAATACACGGATCGGTAAAGGGAATTGAAGGTGAATATTATTTAAGCATCTATAATAGACTGTTTAGAAATTTAGAACATAAACTCTACTATAGGTACAAATCATCATTATCCGGTGATGAAATATTTAAACAGATTGTGGCAAGAATTCCCCAAAACAAAATATTTTACTCGATTTATTATTCGCCATTCAGTGATTTAAAAGGTTCTCTTACATTGAGTTATTCTTCGCTGCAAAAATGGCTTGAATACAGAAATATTGACACAAAGGATGGTCTTTATGTCTCTGAATTGAAAGATAATCTTTTGATTAATTTATCTATAACAAAAAAATTCTGGGATGGGAAAATTAAATTAAGTGGAATGATAAATAATTTATTAAATAACAGAATTCAGCATCATCCTGTAGGCGGTACCTTTGATCTTACATTCTTTCTTAAAGCTGAGGCAGAACTTGAATCCGTATTTAAGTTTTAAGAGTTTAATTGTCTTTGATATCAAAGACCGCAGAATAATTCTGATAGAAGGGAGAAACCCAAATGAGGTAATAAAAGTATATAAGCCAAAGAGTCAAATTAATAAGATGTTATCAACGAATTAATTACCTTGATAATCTTTTCGAACTCAGTTGACTTGTCAAAAAAATAATCGGCACCGCTCTCAATAGCTTTTATTTTGTACTGCTCAGCAGAATAATTAGTCAATACGATTACAGTATGGTTATGTTCTCCGTTTTTTATATATGATAAAACATCATATCCGCTTCCATCCGGCAAATTAAGATCAAGGAGAGTGAGATCAGGTTTGTTTTTATGAAGAAAAATTTTTGCAGACTCTACAGAATCAGCTTCACCAAAAATATTAATATTATTAAGTTTGCTCAACATTCCCCGCAAACTCCTTCTGATGCTGCTGGCATCATCAACTATAAAAATGTTCAATTTTTGCATACGTCAGAATTAAACAAGAGTGCTATAAACTACTTTTTACATTTTAATTTAATTAGTATTTATGATAAATGCTTGTAGGATTATTGCTACAATTAGTTCTATTGTTTAATCCACCAATTTATTATCCAGAGCATAATGAATAAGTTCAGCATTTGTTTTTAACCCAAGTTTTTCTAGAATTCTGCTTCTGTAGGTATTAATTGTGCTTGTACTGAGGTTTAATTCATTGGCAATTTCAACCTGTTGTTTACCTTTTGCCATTAGCTTTAAAACCTGAAATTCTCGATCGGATAATGATTCGTAGGGAAGCTCGTTTTCATAATTCTTTCTGAAAATCAGTTTTTCAGCCAGCTTATTACTTATATATTTACCGCCCTTTGCAACTTTTCTTATTGCATTTATTAACTCATCTGTTGCTGATTCTTTGGTTAAGTAACCGGCAGCACCTGCCTTTAAGGATCTTTCAGCGTACTGCTCTTCTGGATACATGCTTAGAATTAGTACGTGTAAATCAGGTTTAAACATTTTTAACTGCTTCAAAATATCAAGACCGCTCTTGCCAGGAAGATTTATATCCAGAATAAGAATATCTACATCATTCTGAGTAATAAAGGAGATTGTGTCATCCGGATTATCGGCCTCGCCGACAATGTTTAAATCAGTTTCGTATAAAAGAAGTTTTTTTAACCCCTCCCTGATCAGCAGATGATCATCAGCAATGAAAATCTTTAATTGATTTGTCAAGGCCAGCTCCGTTCAATTTAATTAGTTAAAAGTTTAACGAATACTATTCTGATTTTTTAGTGGAACATTAACTATCAGTTCTGTTCCCTCATCCGGGTTGCTTATAATTTTTAAATTACCGCCAAGTATAATAGCGCGTTCTCTTATTCCCAGCAGGCCAAAAGATTTGGGTTTAATATCATTAAAATCAGCCATTCCAATTCCATCATCTTTTATTGAAAGCGTAAGATTATCTTCATCACAAAATATATCTAAATTTACTGTTTTTGCACCGGAGTGTCGTCTGACATTTGTTAGAGCTTCCTGGATAATTCTAAATACTGCTGTGGTAATCTCATTATTAAATTTAATTCCGGCACAATTATGATTGAACCAACATCTTATGCCCGGCTTGTCATTAAATTCATCAACCTGCCATTTTAGTGCATCAATTAGTTCAAGGTTAACCAAAACTTCAGGCCTGAGATCTGTAATGATTTTTCTAACACTCTTTACAGAACGGTCTAAAAGTTCAGACATAGAATTTATTTCATTCTTAAAATATTCTATATCTGAGCCCTTTAATTGATCAGAAAGTTCTTTGCCCATCATAACAAGATTCATTTTAATTGAAGTAAGAATTTGACCAAGCTCATCGTGAAGTTCGCGTGAAATTGCTGTTCTTTCCTTTTCTCTTACTGATTGAAGATAACTCGCCAGTGCACGAAGTTCCTCTCTGGATTTTTTAATCTCCTCCTCAGATATTTTACGCCAGGTAACATCTATTGCAGAAACAATTTTTGCTTTTTTGCCTTTATATTCAATAGCGTTTGATCTTATTTCAACTTCAACAATTGCCCCATCCTTTTTTAAGTGTTTCCAGCCTGTTGAATATTCAAATCCATATTCTGCAGATCGCAGATTCTCCATTAGTTTAGATAGATCCTCTGGAGGGCGAATATCTTTTATTGTCATCGAAAGAAATTCTTCCAGGGAGTAACCGTAGTTAATAATTGCGGCCTGATTAACATCCAAAAACTTCAGTGTTTCAAGGTCGTAAACCCACATCGGATTCGGGTTTGATTTAAATAGATCTTTATACCGTTTTTCACTTTCAAACAATATTTGTTCTGCCTTTATTCTATCTGTAACATCCCTAACTATAGCTTGTATAAAATTACCAGATAACATCTTTGCTCGCATTTCAACATTAACCGGCATTTTATCTTTTCTCAGAATTACCCTATTAACCATTAATATGCTGCCGGACTTAAGTTCTTCAGTTCTCAAAGGATTGTTCATCAAATCTTCCGGAGCTATTATGTCTTTTAGGTTCAAACTGAGTAATTCTTCACTGGAATAACCAAAGATTTTGCATCCTGCTTCGTTTATATCGGTGAAATTGCCTTCCAGATCTGTTGTAAATATCCCATCAGCCGCTTGCTCAATAAGAGTTTTATATTTCCTTTCACTTTCTTCTAACTCCCGGTTTGCTTTTTCTGCTATGGCTCTTGTCTCAAATTCTTTATTATATAATTCTTCAGTAACCTTGCTATCTCTTTTTATAAGCAGATAAAGGACAAATCCCGTAACAAGAATAAAGAACCAGCCTTTTGGTGTTTGAAGTTTATATTGAAGCTGAGGCTCAGGGATAATCCAGGAAAGAAACATATCTGAAAACAAAATCCATAACCCGCCAATAACCAGATAAATGAGAAAAATCTTTACGGCTGATCTGTTTTTTTTTACTCCGGAATTATTTGTGTTGAAATCAAAAAACATTTAAATAATTAAACGAAAGAATTATAAGCAAATAATTTTATAGGAATTTAACAATTTTAGTTAATAAACTGAACAAATGTTATGGTTAATATAAATCAACGAATAATTATTTCAAGAAATAATTGTAAAAGGGTTGAATTACTCTTAAATATTTTCAATATTAAGACAGTATTTTTCACCAACCAATAATTTAAAGGAGCCGTTATGTTTAAGTTTCGTTTACTTTTTATCTTTTTGTGTTTTCTGCTTCTGGCATCATTAGCTAAAGCACAAGACAAACCATCCATTAATTTTAATGATCTTATAATTGCCGCAGAAGAAAACTTTGCCCTTGTTCGCGACGCCCGAAAACTGGCTCAAGCTACTGATTTACCTCATTCAATATACCTTCCTGAGGGAATTTTTATTGAAGCTAAAGGTATAGAAAATAACAGGGTCGTTTATTCTGTAATAAATGATCTTCAAGATATTTATAATAATGGGGAGGTCGTTTTTTGGGAAGAGGTTGCAGTAAGATTCAATTTAACTGAGGCAAGAGTGCATTGGTCTGGTAAAGCAACTCAAAATCCACAACTTGGATATAATGTGGGTATGTCCTCAAATACAGAGAGCAGCAGTGAATATTTATTGATACCTGATTGGACAGCAGATGCTGTTATGCTTTTTGACGCAACTACAGGCGATTTATTAAATCAATCATTCATTGTTGATCCTATTAATCTGGGTTCTCCCAAACAAGCCCGGTTTAATCCTAATGGATTTATTTCTGTATCTGATCAGATAAGAGATGCTGTTCAGAGTTTCGATACATTGGGTAATTACCTCGGAATATTTGCTCCTGCCGGTGGAGTGAATACTGCTGTACTTGATAATATAAGAGGACACAATTACAGACCAAATGGAAATCTTGTCGTAACAGTTGGTAGTAGTGGTAACCAGAATTCAATTGCCGAATTTGATGCCACGGGAAATTATTTAGGACAATTTATTACAGCTGGTGCTGGAGGACTAAATAGTCCTTTTGATATTGTTTTTCGTAGCAACGATGTTTTAGTTGATGGAAGCTCAAGTAATAGAGTTCATCGTTATGATTTAAATGGAAATTATTTAGACGATTTTGTCCCTTCTGGTTTAGCATTTCCTCAACAAATTCATCTTGAAGACAATGGTAATGTTGCAGTCGCAGGATTTTCCTCACCATCAGCTCTTTTTGTTTTTGATTCAATTGGAACTCTACTAGCATCTTATAATATTATAACGGGTCTTCGTGGCGGTTATAAACTTCCGAATGGAAATTATTTAGTTACAAATGGTGGGGGAGTTCACGAAATTACAACATCAAATACATTGGTAAGAACTATGGTTGCTGCGGCAAGTGCTCAGTATGTTGATCTTGTTGACTTTCAGGATATAATTCCGGTAGAACTCACTTCATTTTCAGCTGCATCAGCGAATGGAACAGTTGTTCTGAACTGGGTAACTGCTACAGAAACTAACAATTCAGGTTTTGAAGTTCAGAGAAGCACTGATAAAATTAACTTCTTGAATATTGGATTTGTTAATGGTTACGGAACTACTGCTGAACCTAAATCCTACTCATACACCGATAATGCAGTAAACAGCGGAGCTTATTATTACAGACTGAAACAAATTGATTACAATGGCGCATTTGAATATTCAAATGTAATTGAAGTTGAGGTTGGTGCTCCTGATAATTTCTCTTTAGAGCAGAATTATCCTAATCCATTCAATCCCGCTACAGTTATAAGTTATCAAATGCCGGTAGATGGAAATGTAGTACTGAAGATTTATGATGTACTTGGAAATGAAGTTACTACACTCGTAAATGAATTTAAGGAAGCAGGTAAACACAGTATTGAATTTGATGCTTCAGATCTTGGCTCCGGAATTTACTTTTACACAATTACTGCCGGGAGTTTCACATCAACAAAAAAGATGACTTTAATCAAGTAATCTTTTAAGAAGATATTATCGGGACACGGGAAACCGTGTCCTTTTTTTTATTTAACCAAACAAGCTTAAGCACGCCGATTTAACTTCACTCTAATATTAGTATTGGCTATTTTTATATCATAGAAATAAACTTTTATTGATTAGGGGACAAACAGGAAGTAATTATGGAAAAACTATTACTATTAGGAGCTGAAGCAATAGCACAAGGTGCAATCGATGGTGGAATGTCAGGTGTTTATGCTTATCCCGGAACACCTTCCACAGAAATAACCGAATATGTTCAGCATAATAAATCAGCTATAGACAGAAAAATTCATAGTCAATGGTCTGCAAACGAAAAAACTGCAATGGAAGCAGCACTCGGAATGAGCTATGCGGGCAAACGTGCAATGGTTTGTATGAAGCACGTTGGTTTAAATGTTGCTTCCGATGCTTTTATTAATTCTGCAATAACCGGTGTTAACGGCGGACTTATTGTTTCAGTTGCAGATGATCCTTCAATGCATTCATCGCAAAATGAACAGGACTCACGTTTCTTTGGTAAGTTTGCTATGATCCCCATCCTTGAGCCATCCAATCAGCAGGAAGCTTATGATATGGCTTATGAAGGATTTGAGCTTTCTGAAAAATTTAAAATACCAGTGTTAATAAGAATTACTACAAGGCTTTCACACTCTCGTGCCGGTGTTGAAAGAAGAGAAATTAAAAATGAAAACAAGTTAACCTATCCTGAAGATCCCATTCAGTTTGTATTACTTCCTTCAAATGCAAGAAAAGGGTATAAGGGACTGTTAAGTATTCAGTCATTGATGGAACAGGAATCCGAATTATCTGTTTACAACACCTATTTCCCTGGTCGTGATAAATCCGTCGGAATAATTGCATGTGGTATTGCTCATAATTATCTGCTTGAAAATTATCCGGACAGGAAATGTCCATATCCTGTACTTCAAATAAGTCAAGACCCTCTGCCATTTTCTAAAGTAGAAAGAATTGTGAATGAATGTGAAAGCGTTCTTGTTCTGGAGGATGGATATCCATTTGTTGAAGAACAGCTAAAAGGATTTTTA
>DATHSU010000305.1:0-2450 GCA_035463895.1 Ignavibacteriaceae bacterium
TGTTACCAGGTTGCTGTTGCTTGAGAGCAGTTTTTTCGCAATATCCTTTTTGTTTAATGGTCCCAGGTGGTATAGCACTTCAAGTACGCCAAACTGACTGTGTGTCAGTTTCTGTTCAGTTAAGCTGCGGTTTAACTGTGTATCAAGAGAAACAGATGCCCGAGTGAATTTTATGTATGCATCCAGAATCTTAATTTCCTTTTTAGTCCCTTTGTATTTAGTTCCCATATAGTTTTAAGTTTATTTGACATCGAATTATTTGTGTTTAACATAACAAATACTCTAATTCACATCAAGCTAATTTCATTTCTACGATGCTGTGATACCAGTCAAAAGTGCAATTCCGGCATATTTATATTATTAAATGTTGTTTTTGGGATTTCTTTGAATTTCCTGAGAAGACAAGCCCATAATTACATAATGAGTTAATAATTTATTAAGTAATTTTAAACTTTATAGAATTATTTTTTATAAAAACTTGTTGTTAGATAAAAATCTGTGAGACCTGGGGACATTGTTTTAGCGAATAATGCTCTTTAAATAATTATAAACAATGCGTTTAAATTTTTCAGAACAAACACAAAATCAATTGTGAGCCATTAATGAAAAAATATTTTTTATTATCCCTTTCCATATTAGTATTCGGCTTTGCCTTCGGTGCAAACGCACAATCGCGCATACTTACTTTGGATGATGCAATTCATCTTGCACTTGAAAACAACACAGATATTAAAATCTCTTTGATGAATACTCAAAGATCACGCGCCGCGGTTAGAGAAGCATTCGGATATGCACTTCCAAGTCTGGATCTGTCCGCAAACTTTGCACATTTTCTTAAAAAACCGAAAATGCCGTTTCCGAATTTTGAAGCACTGCTTACTAATGCAACTTACAGCATATTGTTTGATGAGGGTGTTCTGCCGAGAGATGACAATAAATTTAGACCAATGCAGACACAGCTTCAGTCCTTTGCGCAAACGAACAACTATGAAGCGTCACTTACACTAACACAGATACTGTTTAGTTCGGCCGTTTTCCGGGGTATAGGTGCATCACAGATTTATTATGATTTGTCCGTTGCAGAATTACGAAACACAATCGGTAAAACAAAGCTTAATGTGGAAAGAGCTTTTTACGGCTCGCTCTTAATGAAAGAAATGCTTGAGATAACCAGGGCAAGTTTTGAAAATGCACAGGAAAACCTGAGTAATGTAAATGCGCTTTTTGATCAAGGATTGGTATCTGATTTCGACAGAATGCAGGCAGAAGTGCAGGTTGAAAATATTCGTCCGGCTTTGATGCAGATGGAAAATATGCTTGCAACAACATTAAACGATCTTAAACTTGTGCTCGGAATAGATCAGTCTCTCGATATTGATGTAACAGGCGAATTCGTTTATCGTCCGGAAGAATTATCCGATGAAGAGGATCTTATAGATTTTGCATTATCAAACAACCATGGTTTGCAAAGCTTAAAACTTAAGATGAACGTAGACGAGGAATTCATTGCCCTTGACGTTTCTGAGTATTGGCCGACTCTGGCTGCATTCGGTAATTATACTTATGCGGGTTCGTCGGATAAGTGGGATTTTCAGAATTATAATTCCGCAACCGTGGGTATAAGTCTTTCAATGAACCTGTGGAAAGGTCACAGAACAAGAAACCGGGTAGAGCAGGCAACAATTACATATAAACAAACTGAACAGCAGTTAGAACAGTTCAAAGATTATATAACAAACCAGGTTAAAGCCAAAATGCTTGAACTGAAACGTGTACAAAGTCTTGTTGAAGCACAGGAACGAAATGTAAATCTTGCTTCCCGCGCATATGATATTGCAACCATCAGATATAAAGAAGGTACCGGCAGTCAGCTTGAAGTGCAGAATGCCGATGTTGCTTTGAAGCAGGCACGCATTAACAGGATTCAATCAATCCACAGTTACATAATTACAAAATATGAGCTTGAACAAATATTGGGTCAAATCAATTCAGAATATATCGACCCATATTTACCCGAAAATTAAAAATAAACTCATCATCAGGAGTATGATTAAAATGATGTCAACAACCAGTATTATTAAATTACTTTTTATTCCGGCTTTAATATCGCTTATGCTGTTCACTGCTTGCGGAGATGATAAGGAGGCGGCTAAGAGTATGGAACAGATTCAGGAGGAAGAGGGAATTCCAGTTCAGATTGAAACTGTTAAGTATCAGCCCTTTCAGAAATACCAAAGTTATTTTTCAAAACTTGCAGGCATTAAAGAAGCAACTAAGGGAGCCCCGCTTGGTGGTAAAATTGCACGAATAAATTTCATAGTTGGTGATTACGTTAAGGAAGATCAGATAGTTGTGGAGTTTCCGCAGGATCACCCCGGCGCTATGTATGAGCAGGCAAAAGCAGCTTATGATAATTCTGAAAAAACATATCAACGAATGAAAGCTCTTCT
>DATHSU010000306.1:0-2194 GCA_035463895.1 Ignavibacteriaceae bacterium
AAGATGTTGTGAAGCTTGCAAATGAATATGCTGCTCCATCAATAGCTTTTACTTATAATGATCCGACGATATTCGGGGAATACGTTGTAGATATTTCGAAGCTTGCAAGAGAAGAAAAAATTCGTTCGGTTATGGTAACAGCAGGCTATATTGATAAGAGCGCACGCAAAGATGTATATAAATATATAGATGCCGCTAATGTTGATTTGAAAGCTTTCACTGAATCTTTTTATTTTCAGAATACTCTTTCACATCTTGAACCTGTTTTGGATACATTAAAGTGGCTTAAAAATGAAACCGATGTTTGGCTTGAAATCACAACTTTACTGATACCTGATGAAAATGACTCATCAGAAGAGATAAGACTTGAATGCTCATGGATACTGAATAACCTTGGTGACCACGTACCTTTACATTTTACTGCATTTCATCCGGACTTTAAAATGAGGAATAAGAACTCAACTCCTCCATCAACATTAAAACGAGCAAAGAACATAGCAGAGTCAATGGGCATAAAATATATTTATCTTGGAAACATTCACGATCCGGAAAATCAATCAACCTATTGCCATCAGTGTAAATCAATTTTAATTGAAAGAAATTGGCATTCAATTACAATTAAGAATCTGCTTGATAATAAATGTAAAGTTTGCGGGACTCAGTTACCCGGAGTTTTTAATTAAGTAATAATGTAAAAAAATAATGGAAAAATAATGACCGATGTTAAAGGCAAAATAGTTCTTATAACAGGCGCTTCTTCCGGCATTGGAAAAGCTTGTGCAATTGAATTCGCTAAGTCAGGCGCAAATCTATTGTTAGTCGCAAGAAGAATCGACAGAATTGTTAAGCTCTCTGATGAATTGGCCCGACAATACAAAATTAAAACCAAGTCTGTTCGGTTGGATGTAAGAAATTATGATGATGTAAAGAATTTATATAATAAGCTTGAGAATTATTGGAAGAATGTTGACATTATTTTAAACAATGCTGGATTAGCCAGAGGCTTAAGCAAAATTTATGAGGGCGATACTGAACACTGGGAAGAAATGATTGATACGAACATAAAGGGTTTATTATATATTACAAGAACTTTTCTTCCACAAATGGTTGAAAAAATGAAAGGACATATTATTAATATCGGCTCTACTGCCGGACACGAAACATATGCTTTCGGAAATGTTTATTCCGCAACGAAGTTTGCAGTAAAAGCACTTTCTCAATCAATAAGATTGGATGTACTTGATAAAGGAATAAAGGTAACGAGTGTTGACCCAGGTATGGTAATTACAGAATTCAGTAAAGTAAGGTTTTCCGGAGATGATGCGAGAGCCAATAAAGTATATGATGGTATTGAACCACTTAATGCAAAAGATGTAGCTGATGCTGTAATTTTTGTAGCTACTCGTCCCCAAAATGTCAACATCAATCAGATAATAATAACACCTATTCAACAGGCTTCATCAACACAAGTTTACAGAAAATGAAAAGGCCGTCTTAATAGTTTTATTCCGAACTTGTTTCGGAATCTAACCTTTTGTTTTAAGAACAAATTTAGAATCCGAAACGAGTTTGGGTTGGCAAATATGGCCTTTTGAGACTGTCCCATGTTAATTAAAAATATCTAGGTGAAAATACTAACGTCCCCGGCACCCTCTCGGATCACTTCAGGCTCTTCACCGCTCAAATCAACAACACTTGATGGTTTATGACTTAATTTATCAGATGCCAGCATTAAATCTACCTGAGAGTTAAAAATATTTTTAATTTCAAACTGGTCAAAAAGCGGTTCGCTCTTTCTGTTGGAAACACTTGTACTTACAATTGGATTACGTAATAATTTAACAAGTTCTAAAGTAACCGGGTGATCAGGCACTCTTATTCCGACTGTTTTTCTTTTATCCCAAAGTTTTTTAGGTACAATTTTAGCAGCTGGAAGAATAAAGGTATACGGTCCTGGAAGGAGTTTTTTCATCAATTTATATGCGTAATCTGAGACCTTTGCATAGGAAGAAACATCTTTTAGATCAGAACAGATAAAACTGAACAGCTTGGTATCACTTTCATGTTTAATAGCAAAAAGTTGTTCAATGCCGTCTTTATTGAATAAATCGCATCCTAAAGCATAATAGGTGTCGGTTGGAAAAATTATTACGCCGCCATTTTTAAGAACATCAACGGCCTTATTAAGATACCT
>DATHSU010000307.1:0-4074 GCA_035463895.1 Ignavibacteriaceae bacterium
CGTGATGAACCAGTGCCAAAATTAAATCCACCAACGAGTATGTCTCCGGCTTTCGTAATTTTAACAAATTCAGGATCATAATTTTCCATTACAACTTCTGCTTGCTGCTGCGGAGTCATATCATCATTGTAAGTGTACTTGCCCGGGTAAATTCCATCTGTGTTCAGATTATCCTGATGACAGAAAATTAATTCACCTTCAACAACCGATGTGAATCCTCCTATTATTCTTACCGAAGGTTTTTTGTCAGCTTTCTTTTCATTTACCTTTATTGAGCCTCTAATCGGACGATGTTCTTTATTTTTCCAGTCGTAATCAATCTTACCGGAAATTGCCGAAGCCGCGACAACCGCAGGTGAGGCTAAATAAGCTTGTGCATTTGGTGAACCCATTCTTCCTTTAAAATTTCTGTTAGTTGCAGAAATTCCTATTTCACCATCTTCGAGTAACCCTGTTCCAAGTCCAATGCAGGGACCACAACCGGGAGGAAGAGGAATCGCTCCTGCTTCGATAAGTGATTGCCAGTAACCATATCGTTCCGCTTCTTTCTGAACTTCACTTGATGCAGCTGCAATATAGAATTTAACATGCTCTGCAATCTTATTTCCTTTTATGACTGCTGCAGCTTCTGCAATATCATCAACACGGCTGTTAACACAGGAAACTAGATAGGCTTTGTTGATTACAATATTCTTTTCTTTTAATTCAGATACAGCGGCATATGTTTTAACTGTATTCGGACCAGATACGAATGGCTCAATGGTTGATAGATCTATTGATAATTCTTTTGCATAAAATGCATCCTCATCAGCGTGAGGAATATTATGTTCAAGTTCTTCAATTCTTTTGTGATTTATTCTTGGATGTTGACCATTTCCATCTTCATCAGAAAAAACTCCTTCAAGTCCGCGGTGTTCAATAAATCTTTCACGCTTTTTTAACCAGAGAATAGTTGCAAGATCAATTGGAAAAACACCGGCTAATGCACCCCACTCTGTTGTCATATTTGCAATAGCTAATCTTTCATCAATGGTGAGATACCGGATTCCATTACCTGCAAATTCAATTGCGTGATTTAGAACTTCGTCATTATTAAAGTAACCGCATAGCGCAATGATCACATCTTTGCCGGTTACTCCTTGCCTTAAACTCCCTTTCAGTTCTACTTTAGCGATTGGCGGTACTTGCCACCATGTTCTTCCGGTCGCCCAGATTGCAGCTGCATCAGTCCGAACGATTGGAGTTCCGAGACAACCAAGTCCGCCATACATATTAGAATGTGAATCGGACGCAACAACCATTGTACCTGGCCAGGCATAACCTTCCTCGCACATAATCTGATGTCCGATGCCACGACCTGCTGGATAAAAATCTGCTCCCATTAATTTTGAGAACTCTTCAATCTTTCTGTACTTCTCTAAATTCTTTTCGGATTTATCCTGAACGTTATGATCAAGTGTGTGAACAGCCTGACGAGGATTAAAAAGTTTTGTTGCACCGATTGATTTGAATTTTGGAATGACTGCTCCGGTGTTGTCGTGTGTCATTACATAAGCAGGTTTAATAGAAAGATAATCTCCTGCGTGAACTTCGTGTTTTGGATCCAATCCAACTGCGAACTTTTGTGCTATTTTTTCAATAAGAGTCTGACTCATTATTAATCCTTATTATTAAAATTTTAAAGAAATAGAACGCAGATGACGCAGATTGGGCTGATTTTCGCAGATTTTAATCCATGATAATCCGTTTGATCTGTCAAATCCGTGTTCCATTGTTTTATGCTTTAAATGGATCGAATGAAACAAAATCAGCATGATGAACTATTATTGCCTCAACATTTCTTTTTGCCAAATCACCTTCTTTTGCGTGATATGCAATTATATGCTGCACTTCATAAGGCAATCCGAATCTATCAGCAATTGAAACACCGCTAAATGGATGACGAAGTAAATGTCCGGCTTTGCTTGTTACAAGTTTACCATCCACTTTGTCGTATTCAATTAATTTTCCTATGTCAATCAGAATTGCACCAGCGATGAGTAAATCCATATCTATTTTTATTTCATTACCGAAGTTTTCTTTCATTCGTTTTGCTATATCAACTGAAAGCTGAACCGCTGTGCGTTTGTGATTCATAAAAGTAATCTTACAATTCTTAATCAACAATGAAAAAGGAATTACTTCAAGATCTTCCGGAGTGAGAACAGAGTTTTCGATTGCATAAACCCAGCAGTTTAATACTTTTTCCCTAAGTTCTTTATTTTCAATCCAGTTTATTTCAGGCCATATTTTTAGAACTTTTTCTTTCATTTATTTTCCCTTAATAATTAATTAGTATTTGTCAATTGCTTGCCGTTCATTAAAACTCCATAAGCTTTTATACCCAGCAGAACTGAAAGAGCAAACAACAGAGTGGAAATAACAGCTAAAGCATAATTGTTGATTAAAAAATTCTGATAAACAAGTGTTCCTAATGCTGTTAATGTTACTGCAAACATAAAGAGCATTGGAATCAGAATGAATAAAAAACCTTTTTTTAGATTTGCCACCCAGACAGTTAATGCCAGTAATGCTAATGCAGCCAGTAATTGATTAGCGCTGCCAAACACAGGCCAGATTGACATTGTCTGTCCGCTGAATGTTAAAGCTGCACCAAAGAAAACAGTTATACCTGTAGCAACAAATCTATTCTGAAATAAAGATTTTTTTTCAAAATGATCTTTAACTTCAAAATATTCCTGGAACATAAATCTTGCTAACCTTGTTGCTGTATCAAGCGAAGTTAACGCAAAAGCAGAAACAGCAAGTGCTGTGAAAGTCTGAGCAAGAGGAATTGAAATATTTAAAACAGGGATAGCATTGATAAACCTTCCCACTCCAAGCGAAAATGCAGCAACCGGACCCTGTTTTACAAGGAGGTCAATAAATTCTTTGTTAACCATCGATGCAACTGCTACTAACGAAAGTACGGCAAGTAATCCTTCAATTAGCATTCCTCCGTAACCGATAACTCTGCTATCCGTTTCTTTATTAAGCTGTTTGGCTGTTGTTCCGCTGGCAACAAGTGAATGAAATCCGCTTATTGCACCGCAAGCAACTGTAACAAACAATGCCGGGAAAAGATATCCTACTTTTTCTAATGAGAATGTAGAGAACGCCGGTAGATTAATTGCAGGTGCAGCAAATAAAACTCCGACAAAACCACCCAGCATCAATGCATAAAGAAAAAAGGAATTCAGATAATCCCGCGGTTGTAGTAATATCCAGACAGGTGTAACCGATGCAGCAAATATGTAAACGAATAATATCACCTGCCAGGTTAGTTTATCCAGTTGAATCGGGAATAAATTTCCGGCAGGTATCGATAAAAATAAAAGTATCACACCAACAATTGTAGCAATCCAAAGTGGGGCTTTAAATTTATAAATCGTTATTCCAAATACTATAGCAAGAATAATAAACAGAAGTGAGGATGTACCAGCACTTGGAATGTGAGTGAAAGTTTCTGAAACAATAATTGTAAAGACGGCAATTACAAGAATTAATGTTGCCCAGGAAAATGTCAGGAATATTTTTTTTCCATTTACACCAAGATAAGATTGAATTACAAATCCGATTGATTTGCTTTGATGTCGGATAGATGCAACAATAGAGGAATAGTCATGAACACCGCCGATAAAAATTGCACCGAACACAACCCACAAATAAACCGGCAGCCAGCCAAATCCGGCAGCTATAACCGGTCCAACTATAGGTCCCGCACCAGCGATCGAAGCAAAATGATGTCCTAGTAAAACAGGAGCTTTAGCCGGAACGTAATCAACTCCATCGTACATTGTGTGTGAAGGCGTTTCTTTGGCGTTGTTTACTTCAAGCCGTTTGGTTATAAATCCACCGTACAGCTTGTAAGCAACAACATACATTATTAGTGCAATTAGTATGAGTTCTATTCCATTCATACTTTTTCTTTCTTAGTGAAACTAAGGGAACTTTGTGTCTAAGTGGTAAAAAGGATTCTACCACTAAGACACTCAGAACACTAAGAAACACTTAGAGATTCTTAATTATCTCATC
>DATHSU010000308.1:0-7104 GCA_035463895.1 Ignavibacteriaceae bacterium
CATTGCAGTAACGTCAACTGTCAAAGCATCATCCGGTATATCTTCCATCTCTTTATAACCAATCCATCCATACCAGAACATAATTAAAACAAGAACGGTCGGAATAGCAGTCCAAAGGATTTCTAAACCGATATTACCTTCAATATTTGTAGCCTTTGGATTTTTCTTTCTGTTATACTTGATGACGAAGAAGATCATTAAAAAAGTTATTAATACAAGAAAGAAAACCGAAACAATTAATGTAAACAGAAATACTGAGTCAACAGAGTGCGAAAAATTTGATGCTCCGTCAAACATAAATCAATTCCTTATTATAAAAGAGTAATCTGAAAATAGTAAAACAAACGAAATCAAAAGGAAAAAAAGTGCAACACCCACAAATATTTTAAAGGTAATATCTTCACTTTTCAAATGCATAAAAATTATCAGTACAAGGTAGGTTTTAACCGATGCAATTAATAGAGCAGTTGCAACAGTTATGCCGCCGAAATCAATTCCAGCAACAGCTACAGTAATTCCTGTTAATGCCATAAGCGCTAACCAGACCAGAATATAAACTCCGTAACTGTGAGAATGCTGTGTGTGTTCTGAATGTTTTTCCATTACTAAAATCCTTTAGGTTATTAAATAGAATAACGGGAAAAGGAATATCCATATGATATCCACAAGATGCCAATAAAGTCCCGCTGATTCAAGTTTGACATAACTGTCCTGTCTGATAATACCTTTTGCAGTAAAGCGAGTCATAACCAATATTAAAACTACTCCAATAACAACGTGAAGCCCATGCAGCCCGGTCATAACATAATAGAGACCAAAGAACAGAATTTCACCAGATTCTCTTGATAAAAGCTGTTCGCCTCCGGGATAAATACCATGATTAAACTTAGCTGTCCATTCAAAATATTTGTTAACCATAAATCCAAGCGCAAGAACTACTGTTAAAAGCTGAAAGAAAATCGAAAGATTTTTATTATTTCTTTGAATAGCAGTTATAGATAATGCCATTGTTAAAGAACTTGTAAGAAGTATGGCTGTATTAAAAGTTCCAATAATTGTGTTCAATTCTTTAGCAGCGAGATGAAATGCATCGGGATTATTATATCTGTATACAGAATACAGAATAAACATACCTCCAAAAAGCAATAGCTCTGTAAACAGAAAGAGCCACATTCCCATTCGGGCACCGACATCATCTCTGTGGACGTGAACAGCTGCGTGATCGTTAGAACTCAATTTGCCTCCTCGGGTTTTAATGTTAAGAGTTCATTTTGATTGTACTCATACGGAGCTTCTGATACAGTAGGAATTTCCTTGAAGTTCTCATGAATTGGAGGAGTATCTGTCTGCCACTCCAGAGTTTCTCCACCCCAGTAGTTCTTTTCAGTTACTTTTGCACCTTTCAATAAAGAATGTATCAGATTTCCAAACATCAAAATGAACGCAACTACCACAATCCAAGAACCAATTGTTGAGATGAAATGATATGATGTGAATTCAGGCAGATAATCATAATATCTTCTGGGCATTCCGAGCCATCCCATAATGAACATTGGAAAATAAAGGGTATTAAATCCCACGAACATAAACCAGAATGAGGTTTTAGCAAGTTTTCTGTTATACATTTTGCCAAACATCTTCGGATACCAGTAATGAAGTGCAGCAAAAAATCCAAAGCCGGTTCCGCCAAACATTACATAGTGAAAATGTGCAACTATAAAAGAAGTGTCGTGAACCATAATATCGATGGTAAGAACACCCTGCATTACACCGGTTAAACCTCCAATTGTAAACTGGAATATGAATGCAAGAACATAAAGCATTGGTGTTGATAATTCAATTGAACCTTTATATAAAGTAGCAACCCAGTTAAATACTTTAATAGCACTGGGTATTGCAACAATCATTGTAAGCAATGAGAAAACAAACTGACCTGTATCACTCATTCCGGCTGTAAACATATGATGAGCCCATACCAGCGAACCGAATAGTGCAATTGCAATGCTTGACATAGCAATGAATTTATAACCAAAGATAGTTCTTCTTGCAAATACAGGAATAATTTCAGAAACAACTCCCATTGCCGGAAGTATCATAATATAAACTGCAGGATGCGAATATATCCAGAACAGATGCTGATAAAGAACCGGATCGCCGCCGAGTGCAGGATCAAATATTCCTATACTGAAAATTCTCTCAAGACCAACAAGCAATAATGTTATACCAATAATTGGAGTTGCTAAAACCTGAATCCATGCAGTTGCATAAAATGACCAGATAGATAATGGCATTTTAAACCAGGTCATTCCCGGTGCTCTTAACCTGTGAACGGTTGTAACGAAATTCAATCCGGTAAGTATGGATGAAAATCCCAGAATAAATGCAGCAAAAAGCGCGATCATAACATTCGTACCGGTTCTAACACTGTAAGGAATGTAGAAGGTCCATCCGGTATCAGCTGGACCTCCCGGCAAAAGTATTGCAATAATTGCAAGTAAACCGCCGGCAACATAAAGATACCATGAAAGAAGATTTATTCGTGGAAAAGCAACATCTTTTGCACCTATTAAAATTGGTAAAAAGAAATTACCAAATACAGCAGGTAAACCGGGAATCACAAAAAGGAAGATCATTATCACACCGTGAAGTGTGAAAATTGAATTATAAGTTTGCGGATCCATTATGGTTCTGCCGGGTGCAATAAGTTCCAGTCTCATTAAAAAGCCGAATGCAACCCCAACTATTAAGAAGATTGATAGAGAAATTAAATAGAGTAACCCGATTCGCTTATGATCTGTTGAAAGAAGCCAACCTAACAAACCTTTAAACTTACCCTGAAAATCAATATAACTTGGTTCTGTTCCGTTATTCCGAATCGACATAGTATCATTAGACATATAAAACTACCTTTACTTTTTAGTCAAATTCTTTGGTTTTCTTAAAAATACAACAGCAAATACAGCAACAAGAATTAGTATTCCTGCACCGAAAATCCTTGTAAGGTTCAATACATAAGTTTTTCCCTGCGGATCATAACTAAAACAAAATTGAAGGACTCTTGCAATAGTTGGAGAAACTCTTCCAGCAGAGGTTTCTATTACTGCCATTTTAAAGTCGAAAGGAGCTATACCAAATCCTTTGCTGTCGGTATAAGCAGGAAATAAATAGCGGCAGATTTTACCTTCCTTATCAAGGAAAATTAGTGCGCCTGAATGGAGAAAATCTTTTCCCTGTCTTTTGAAGAAAAATCCGGCAGCATCAGCCACTCTTTTTATCTCAATGCTGTCACCAGTTAAAAACCTCCAGCTCTCAGGCGGTATCTGTTTATCAACAAGCTGTAGGAAATCATTTTTTTTAGAAAAAGCTAATTCCGGTGTTTCAAACTCATCCATACTGATGTTGATAATATTGTAATCGACACCAATAACTAAATCAGACTTGTTAACAACATCAGCTATTTCCATTAGCAGTGGACTGCAAATACCCGGACAATCATAATAAACGAATGTTAATACAGTTGGTTTGGCAAGCAGTTCTTTTAGTGTAAACTCTACACCATTCTCATCAACAAACTTTGCATCGAGTGGTAAGTATTTACCAAGTTGCTCATCTATTCCTACTTCAATCTTATTAACTGAAGAAAAGCTTTGAACTGAAGTCAGAATAAAAAATATTGTAACAAATAAACTTTTCATAACATTAAAGACTTAATCATAATTTAATATTGTTATTCAGGTATGAATATAAGAAAGACCATTCATCACTGGTCAATCTGAAAATGCCTGAATCAAAACCATTACTATTCACATTACTGGAAACAAAGTTTAAAAAATTCTGTTCATTTTGTTTCCAACCATTATTTTTGACCAGAAAAGAAATTGATTTGAAAGGATTTTTACTTACAGATTTAAAAATCGAAGCTCCCCGTGAATTGTCCGATTTAATATTTTCAACAAGAGTTTCGACAGTGTTGGATTTCAGCTCATTTTCTTTAAGCAGTAATAACTTTGCAGAAGCTACAGGTATTTGAGCCGGAAGCTGCTGACCCGCAGAAAGATTGTACGTAAGATCGAGTGCCTCAAGATCAGACTGGGAATCCAGAGGTTTGTCTGTAATAAAAGATTCCCTGATGTAATGTGCAAGTGAAATCTTTTCTATTGGAAGCAGATAATCATAAGCAACCATTGATCCGCCGGCAATTCCTTCTTCCAGTGTAGTGTAAATTCCTGAAATAGTTGCTCCATTTTTCCAATTCTGATTATCGGAAAAGTTTTTGGGGGCGGGATTTAGTCCCATTGATGCAGGACCACCGCCTGCGCCATTCTCACCGTGGCAGGAAGAACAGTTTGCTTTGTATAATTTTTCTCCTTCAGTCAATATCTCATCATTAGCTGATGCATAATCTAAAATATTTATCGGAGGAACATTTCTTGCCGGCTGAATTGAAAGATCACTTTCAACAGGGACTTCAGGCAGGAATGCCGGAACTGTTTGTCTGGCAATGAAATCAAGGTTACTAGCATAGTATAATCCCAGTGCAACTAATATCACAAGAAGATAAGGATAAAGCAGACCGAATAAAGTACCGGGATTTTGCTGCACTTCCTTAATTTTCTCTTTTATCATTTGAAGGATATCTGTCATAAAATTCTCATAATCAAAATATTAAAGATGAAACCCGATTCCGCGTTTTAATTTTGGATCACCTATTGGAATATGATTTGCTTTTTTTGCAGTGAAGTTGAATACTAAAATTACAAGTCCCGTTGCTGCAATAGGAAATACGAGATCAATCCAGCTAAAAACATAACCCGATTTCAGTGATTCCATATTTGGCATTACTAACCAGAATATATCAAATAAATGAGCGAAAAGTAACCAAATAGCAATGAACTTTAATTTTTTCGGATCCATTTTTGCGGGCTGTGAAAGCAGCACAGCATAAGGAACAATAAAATGAATTATGATAAGCAAAATTGAAAACACAGCCCAGGCACCTTCCCACCTTGTTAAAAACCAGAATGTTTCTTCCGGAAGATCAGCATACCAGATCAAAAGATATTGTGAGAATGCTATGTACGCCCAGAAGTTTACGAAAGCAAACATCAACGCGCCGAGACTATAAAGGTGATCATTTGTTATCCAGGGATCAAAGAATCCACGTTCCTTGAGAAGTACAACTGCAAGAGTAACCGCCGCTAATGCAGCTATAACGGTTCCGGAAAAGTAATAAACTCCGAAAATTGTTGAGAACCAGTGAGGTTCAAGACTCATCAACCAGTCAACTGCAGCAAATGTTATACTTAATGCAAACACAGGAATAAAAATAGCTCCAAGTCTTATGTTTTTAGTAGTAAGTTTTTGATCTTCAGAATCATCCTGTTTTTGGGAATTTTTAATAAATCCAAAATAGAAAAGTACCCAGATACCAAGGAACACAAATGTTCTTATCAAAAAGAAAGTGAAATTTAAGTACGGTGCTTTACCGGCAAGTATCTTATCATCTGCAACAGCCTCAGTATGTGTCCAATGGAATAAAGTATGGTTACCGATAAGAAGCGGAACTACCAGAATTAAAAGAACAGGTAATAATCCGGCAAAGAATTCCGGAATTCTTCTGAATGGAGTGCTCCAATCTGCACCGGCAACATATTCCAGAGCAATGAGAAACAAACATCCAAGTCCGATGCTTAAAACCATCATAAAAGAAACAAGGTAATTAAACAATGCTCTTGAATGATCGACAAAAAACGCTATTGTACCAAGTACAACTCCAATTGCAAGCAAAGTATATCCTAATTTAGATAAACCGGCCGGCAACTCTTTTTTCTCAAATTTAAAATCAATTTGTGCCATTGCTGCCAGTCTCCTTTTTAGCTAATTCCAGGTCAGAGTCTGAAGCATTCTTAGCTCTTTGCAAAACTCTGATGTAATTAACAACAGCCCATCTTTCATCTCTTGATATCTGGGATGAATAGCCGGGCATAATATTTTGTCCGTTTGTAATAATATGATAAATCATTCCGTCGCTGAACTCTCTTCCTCGGGTTGAATGTAAAGTGGGCGGATTCGGGAATTGTCCTTTTAATCTGCTGTCTCCATCACCATAATCACCGTGACACGGACTGCAAAATGTAAGATACTTCTTCCTGCCAAGTTCGATATTTTCTTTTGTAGGAATAAAAGGATTCATCAAAACTTCTTTGGGATTATCCTCACCCATAAACGGATAAGGAATAAAACCTCTAGCAACCGAACCTTCAACCGGCTTTCTCATTCCAAATCCATCGCTGAAAAGTTCACTGGTTTTTTGAGGAGTAAGCTTATCCTGTTCCATCATCCAGTCAAAAGGAGTCATATACATAACTTTGTTCAAGAGGAAATATGTTCCACCCGAAACAACAAGTACTGTTATGAACAAAAACATTAAGAATTTAGGCTGGAAAACCGGATATTTTTCTTCAACCGGATAATAAACTACCTCGGTATTAACCGGGTTTAACGACTTTAGTAATTCTTTAACTTTATTTTCATCAAACTGAGGATCTGAAGATTCAACTATAACACCATAATGATCTTTTGATACCAGTTTCATATAGTTGGTATCCTGGAGCGGATGTTTATTATCAGGAAGACGGAAAAACAATGCCAGCATTAGAACAACCGTCATTACTGTAGCAAGAAGTACAGTAACTTCAAATGTTACTGGAATAAATGCTGGTAAAGCAAAGAAAGGTTTTCCGCCAATTACCATAGGATAATCAACCGACATTGTCCAGTACATAAATATCAAAGCTAAAGCAGCTCCGGACAACCCAAAGACAAGTGTCACGAATCCAAGTCGTGAAGGTTTCAGCTTCATCGCTCTATCCATTCCGTGAACAGGATATGGAGTGTTTACATCAAATTTTTTATAACCGGCATCTGCAACTTTTCCTGCTGCTGAAATTATTTCATCAGGAGATTTAAAAAGAGCTGTTATTCCGTAAATTTTCTTTTCATTATTCATGATTCGAACCTCCGCGATGAGTCGGTTGTGCACCTTCTGCAACTGCCTTAACTTCAGAAATTGAAACCACCGGTAAAGACTTTGTAAATAGGATT
>DATHSU010000309.1:0-7505 GCA_035463895.1 Ignavibacteriaceae bacterium
ATCTATGCTGCCAAAAGCGCTGCCTAGAATTCCACATCTTGATATTGCGGTCTATATGAAAACTGCAACAGAAGTTGGCGGTGATTATGATGATTTTAATGTTGATGCCAATGGTACTTTAACTTTTATTGTTGGTGATGCAACAGGACACGGAATGATGTCAGGAATGATGGTATCGATTATGAAATCATTCTTTATTTCTAATAAAGCAAATATTGAATTAAAACAGTTTTTTGAGAATGCAAATAATTCAATAAAAGATATGCAGCTAGGCAGATTGATGATGGGGCTAATAGGCATTCAGATTACAACTGAAAAAATAATTGCAACAAATGCAGGAATGCCCTCATTGTTATACTTTAGAAATAAATCTCAAAAAGCCGGAGAGTTTGTCAGCAATAATCTGCCGTTAGGTGGAATGAAAGGCACTAAATATCTTTTGAAGGCAGTAAGATATGAAAAAGGAGATACGCTTTTACTAATGAGTGACGGGTTTGCAGAATTAAAAAATTCACAAAATGAACAGTATGGTTATGTAAGAATTAAAGAGAAATTCAGATCATTAATACTTAAATCTTCCAGTGAGATTATTGAAGAATTAAAAACCACAGCATCACAGTGGACTGATGGAACAGAACCAGATGATGATGTAACATTTGTTGTTATTAAGTTTCTATAAAAATAAATACTCTTATTACTTAATTATATAGAACTCAAAAAAATGAAAAACTTTAGAATTCCTCACGTATTCATTTTTCTTTCATACATAATACTTTTCAGCAGTATTTTAACTTATATAATGCCTTCCGGCTCTTTTGAACGCACAACCAAAGTTACAGATGGTTCACAACAAACATTAGTTGTTCCGGGCACATATAAAGAGATTCCAAAGAACTACTCTGTAAAAGGTGTGCTCCTAGGAGACAAAATTGATGGATACGCTTCACCAATTAGTGTGCTTGGAGTTTTTACAGCTATTCCTAAAGGACTTAACAGTGCGGCTCCCTTAATATTTTTTGTATTCATTATCGGCGCAGTTATTAATTTAATAAGACATACAGGAACAATAGATGTTTTTATATCATACCTGTTGAAAAAATATACTGATAATCCTTCGCTGCTTGTTTTCCTTTTATTTTATGCATTTGCTTTTGGCTCAACATTTTTGGGTATGGGTGCAGAATTCATTCCTCTTATTCCGGTTTTAATAGTTATTTCAAAATCTTTGGGATTTGATAGGGTATTTGGAGCAGCAATTTTAATTGTAGCAACTGGAACAGGCTGGTCAACTGCAATAACAAATCCATTTAATGTGAAAATAGCTCAGTCGGTCGCAGAACTGCCGTTAGGAAGCGGTATGGGACTAAGAGTTATAGCTTTTATTGTCTGCACTTTAATTGGATATTTATTCATTATGCATTATGGAAAGAAAATATTAAAAGATCCTTCTAAATCACTTTTACCTGCAGATCCTGTTGATGATGAAAAAGAATCTTTTATCTACAATAAACCTCTCAATAAAAAACACATCTGGATTGCATTAACTGCTGCCGTTTTCTTTGGGGCCATATTATATGCTGTTCAAACAATGGGTTGGGGATTGATTGAAATGACCGGAGGATTTTTTGCAGTTGGTTTATTAACAATATTGATTAGTGGTATGACCGGTGATGAATCAATGAAAGCTTTTGTGAAAGGATTGGAAGTGATGATTGTGCCAGCTTTGATAGTTGGTTTTGCAAGAGGCATACAGGTTGTAATGGTTGAAGGAGAAATAATTGACACTATTCTTTACCACACGGCAATATTACTGGGTAACTTCAATCAAGTTATAGCAATAGAGGGGATGTTTATTTTTCAGTCCATTTTTAATTTCTTTATACCTTCGGCTTCAGGACAAGCACTGGTTTCAATGCCTCTGATGGTTCCGCTTGCGGATCTTCTTGATATCTCACGACAAACTGCAGTTTTAGCTTTTGTTTTTGGTGATGGGTTTTCAAATAGTATAATACCAACCAGTGGCGTTTTAATGGCTTCAATTGCCATCGCCGGTGTTCCTTATGAAAAATGGTTTAAATTTTATCTGCCGCTTTTTCTTATCTTAACTTTAGTAGGCGGAATGTTTCTGGCAGTTGCTCATTATATAAACTATTGATTCTATGGGTAAGTAAAAAAATAATCAAAAACTTTGCCTCACACCCTAGAGTCAGTAGTTTATTTTTCCCTGTCATTTTAAATTAAAAAAAATCAGAATAAATATTCATATACTATTGAAAGTTAATAATATGCTGTCATATTCAGTATTTAACAATAGTTATAATAATTTTATGTAGTTTTGAAGCGCATTCAGGGAAATATAAAATGAAATATTTAATTCAGACAAAATATCTTTATATCTTACTTTCATTCTTCTTCATTACAGCAATTTATTCTCAGCAAAATAATCAGGAATTCAGAGCTACGTGGGTCATTACGTGGGAATATATCAATGCAGGAAGTTCGGTTGAAGCAAATAAAGCGCGTATCAGAGAAATATTAGATCATCATAAAAGAGCGAATATGACCTCTGTACTTTTTCAGGTCAGACAAAGCGGGACGGTGTATTATCAATCCTCATTTGAGCCTTGGGGATATTATGCGGGTTATACATATCCGGGTTTCGATCCCCTGCAGTATGCAATTGAAGAAGCGCATAAAAGAGGTCTTGAATTACATGCCTGGTTTAATGCGTTTAGCGTAGCCTCAACTTATACAGGTACAATCGCAAATAAACATCCGGAATGGATCTGCAGGGATCAGTATGGTAATCCAATGACTTCAAACAGGGCAGCATCACCAGGTTTGCAGGCCGTCAGAGATTATACCATCAATGTTGCCATGGAAATTGTAAGAAATTATGATATTGATGGACTACATCTGGATTATGTCAGGTGGAATGAATATGATGCAGATGATATGGAAGATGCACCTTCTCAAATTGAACAGGAGACCAAACCTGATGGTTTTTTTTCAAATAATACCATCAATAAATTAACTTCAACACAAAGCACTAACAGGTTTTTATATGATGTGGAGCATCCTTACAATGCAGGAGTTCCCGCTGGATTTAATAGCTGGGAAGATTGGTGGAGATGGTCTGTAACCGAGTTTGTGAAAACGTTACATGACTCTGTACAATCCGTTAAACCATGGGTTCGTTTATCACCAGCTGCTTTAGGAAAATATAAAAGTGGTGGTTCTACCGGCTGGAATGGATACTACGTTGTCTATCAGGATGCAGCATTATGGTTCAACGAGGGATATGTTGAACAATTAACCCCGATGCATTACCACTGGTTAACCGGCAATGATTTGTTCAATGCAATTACTTCAGACTGGGAACCGAACATTCAGCCGGGCATTCAGGCTGGCAGACTATATACTTGCGGACCAGGATCTTACAGGTTAGCTGATAATAATGTGTGGTCAAATCATGCTGGCATAGTTAATAGATTAAGGGATAAACAGTGGGTCGATGGATTTCAGTTTTTCAGTTACGGCAGCTGGAAAGGTTACGATTACTGGGATGTAGCAGCAAGCACCTTCTTTAATAAAAAAATGAAAGTAAGAGATATAGATTTTGTCTCCCAACCATCTGCACCATCCATTCTGTTAAACCAGATTGATTCACTAAACTATCAGATTACCGTAACTCCGGATGCTTCTATTCTGACTGATCATTGGTTCATCATTTACAGATCTGAAGATGACACGCTTGATGTTAATAACGATATTATTGTAGATATTCATTTTGGTAAAACCGGTTACAGCTTTACAGAAAGTTTTACAGGATTACAAAATTTTAACAGTAGTTATAAATACTTTGCAACCACACTAAACAGGTACTGGAACGAGTCCCAGATTTCAAATTCTGTTACAACAGGGTTGATACCATCATTCCCACCGACAGTTTCATCAACAGTTCCTCCGCAGAATGGTATATTGAATATTTCTAGCGCCATTACCATAGATTTTTCAAAAACAATGGATACGAATACTTTTAATAATGCAATCAGTATTACCCCATCTGTTCAGATTAATAATCTAAGCTGGGATGATAGCAGTAGGAGGGTTTCTATCATAACTGCAGGTCATCAGTATCAGACTTACTATACATTAAAGATAGATTCGTCTGTAACAGACATAAATGGAAGGATGCTTGATGGGAATGGCGATGGAATGGAAGGTGATCCTTTCTTTCTCACTTATCAGACAAATGAAGAAGATATTCTTGGTCCGCAGATCATTTCCAGTTATCCTGCTCCGAATGATACAAATATTGATTTAAGTTCTATTATAACAATTCTATTCGATGAAGAAATTGATGCCCAGTCTCTATCATCAAATACAATAAATCTTTCAGAAGCAGGTTCTACGATTAGTTTCAGTTATCAGCATACAAAATCTGAAGAAGGGCAAAGTATAATTTGCATTCAACCAAATAATTTACTCTATCCAGGAAAAAATTATTCTTTAACAATCAGTGGTGATATTGCAGATACGCTTGGCAACACTGCCGGTGCGGAAGCTCAAATTAATTTCTTTACATCAGATTTTTCATACTCCGAAATTAAAATGATCGATGACTTTACTGTACCCGGTGATTGGAAACAACCCGGCTACAGCGGATCAACAACAGGTATATTAGCATCCGGTACCTATTTCGAATTTACCAATCAGATATATCTGCCGGCAACGAGTCCAAAAAGATCTGCCAAACTTGCTTATCTGTGGGATGAAAATGCCAGCAACTTTTTAATCCGCGAATACCTTGCCGGAGGACCTCCACAAGCTGTTTACTTCGATACCAGTTATGTTTTGCAAAGTTTTGTTTATGGAGATGGAAGCAATACACGATTCAGATTTTGTATTGATGAATATACCGGATCGGCCTGGGGTGATCATGAAGTTTCAAAATGGGTAACTATTGACTGGCATGGATGGAAATTAATCGAATGGAAACTGAATGATCCCAACAGTGTTGGTATTTGGATCGGTGATGGAATTCTTAACGGGCAGTATTTCAGAATCGATAGTTATCAACTGACAAAAACAACGGAAAGCTCCTTAGCAGGAGTAATTTATTTTGATGATCTGAGAGCAGTTAAAAAAGTTGAAGGCGCAACAGAAGTGAATGGTGAATACAATACCGTACCTGGTCAGTATACATTATCACAGAATTATCCAAATCCGTTTAACCCAAGTACTGTTATTGGTTTTAATATACCGGTTGCTTCTTATGTGTCGTTAAAAGTATATGATATACTGGGAAGAGAAGTGGCTGAATTAATTGATGAATATAAACCTGCCGGTATTTATAAAGTTGATTTTAATGCTGCAAATCTGCCGAGTGGTGTTTACCTGTACATAATTAAATCCGGAGATTATGTCCAAAGTAGAAAAATGCTGTTGATAAAATAGTTCCAAGTTCACTGCAGAAGCAGATTCTTTACCCCTTTAAAATAAAGGATAAACAAAGCTCAACAGATTATTTCTTTATCAGTACAATTTGCGACCGGTCGTTTTTGGCGACTTCCATAAAAAAGTTTCTTTACTCATTATAATTTTCTGCAGGAATTAAATAATCCACAATATAAACAGATTAAATACACAAGAAAATAATATAGTACCTCCAAGTGCTAATATGAATTCTTGCTAATTATATTAATTTACATACTTACATTAGGATAAAAGTTTTTAAATAATTATGGATCCAGAATAAAAAGCTATCGACTCTTAAATCCCGAAGAAATAACCTGCGAGATTTTTTCAAATTAAATTCATTTCTTATTCCCGGATAACTTTTCTGTAAGATAAGTCTCATTTTTACAATTTTCATTTTGAAAAATGTTATCATAAAATCAGATAAGAATATTGGTAATTGCCCTTAATTCAGTTCTGATCAATACGTATTTGAATTAGAGAAATAGTTTAGTAATTAACTATTTTAAAAGATTTACCATAATTATATACTTATTGGTAAGATAATCCTTTTGCCGTCTTATAATATTTTAATAATTTACATTTAGATATCTGAACAAATATTGACACAAAATATTGACTGACGATGAACGCTAAATTACTTCTAAGCTCTTTTCTTTTTTTTCTATGTTGCTGCTCTTCTTTTCTTCATGCCCAAATCTATCCCGACCAGCATTACGAATTAAGAATAGATTCTATATTTGCAAATATTGAAGTTAACCAGGGAATTAAACTAAGTGATGATGGTACATTTATCATGCTTGAGGATAGCGTTACAAACGGTTACATTGAACTTAAAACTCAAACTTCAAATCAGCCATTTAATCACGGCCTTCCTTCCTGGAATGGATCAGCTTTAGGAAATAACAGCAGTTTTAAAGTACAAATGCGATTTCCTTATGGAAGCGGATGGTCGCCCTGGCTAACCGTAGGTTTCTGGAAGAACAATATCTGGGCTGTATACGGTACTACAAGCTATGGAGGAGGATTTATTGATTATGATTACGTCAAATTATATTCGTATCAGAATTCATGGCAGTTTAAAATTATAATGACCCGAACCTCTGTTTCAGAACCATCACCTACAATACATAAGCTTAGTTTTTTTGTAAGTGATTCAAGAACAACTACTAACGCAAATATTTCTCAAATTGTAAATGATAATCCGGCAGCAGTTTTTATACCTACATCTTTTATTTATCAGTACGGAGTTGATCCGGTAATAGGTCCAAGTATTTGTTCGCCCACTTCTGTAGCAATGATTTTAAAGAGTTATAATATTGAAGTTGATCCTTATCAGTTTGCTTTAGATACACGCGATCCTTATTATAATATGTTCGGTATCTGGCCCAGGGTTGTTCAGAATGCATCTGAATTCGGTCTGGATGGTGCGGTTACTCGATTTCGTACCTGGAGTGACGCACAGCAGGTTCTTGTAAACGGCGGACGTATTGCAATGTCTATTGGCCAGCCGTTGTATACGGGTCACCTTGTTATGCTGGCAGGATTTACTTCAGATGGCAGACCGATTGTTCACGATCCGGCTAAGTCGAATGGTTATTCTTTTATTTTTAACAAAACTAATTTATCTGAAGCGTGGTTTAAAAAAGGCGGTGTTGCTTATACTTTCTATCCGGCTGATGGAACAACATCAATTGAAGTTCCTGAAGATGGTTTGTTAGTTAATGATTTCGAATTATTTCAGAATTATCCCAATCCGTTTAACCCGAGTACTATCATAAGCTGGCAGTCATCTATAAGCAGCCAGCAGACTTTAAAAGTATTTGATATTCTGGGAAATGAAATTGCAGTTCTGGTTGATGAATATTTACCAGCGGGTAAATACAGTGTTGAATTTAACAGCTCAACACTTCACATTAATCTGCCAAGTGGAATCTATTTCTATCAACTAAGAGTAGGCGAATTCACTTCAGTAAAGAAAATGAATTTGGTCAAATGATTATTTGTGTTTTGAATCCTTAAGG
>DATHSU010000310.1:0-7482 GCA_035463895.1 Ignavibacteriaceae bacterium
CAGCTTGGACAGCAGGATTATACGGTTATAATTCACGGCAAACATTATCACGAAGAAACACGGGCTACGTTCTCTCACAGTAAAACAACAGCAGCATCAATTATTATAAGAGATATTGAGGAAACAAAAATACTTACTTCATTCATTCTTAATGAAAAACCCGCAGAAGAATTTTATAACATTTTTGCAGGTAAATTTTCAGAAGGATTTGATGTTGAAAAAGACTTACTCAGAGTTGGAGTAGTGAATCAAACCACAATGCTTGCAACGGAAACACAGGAAATAGCTGATCTGCTTAAAGAGACAATGATAAAAAAATATGGTGCGGAAAATATAAAAAATCATTTTGCTGATACGCGTGATACTTTATGTTATGCAACAAATGATAACCAGGAAGCAACATATGGATTGTTGAAAGAACAAGCCGATCTTGCAATTGTTGTAGGAGGATATAACAGTTCAAACACATCACATATAGTAGAACTATGTGAAGAAAAACTTCCCACTTTCTTTATTTCATCTGAAGAAAAAATATTTAGTGAAAAACTTATAGGTCATTTTGATATAAAGAAGCATCAGGAAATTATTTCAGAAAATTATCTTCCTTCAAAAGAAGTTGTTGATATAATTTTAACGAGTGGTGCAAGTTGTCCTGATGCAGTTGTTGAAGCAGTGTTAAGAAAGATACACTCATACTTTCGTGATGCTAAAGAGGTAGATTCTGTTGTCAATAATTATCTGAATTAAATCTGTGCTCATACGCCAAATGCGTTTTATCCATGTTCTATTGTTTTTATTTTGTGATATGCTTTTTCAACCTCTTTCAACAACCGCTCAAACAGATCTTTAACAGCAGGTATATCTTTAATCAATCCCACACCTTGACCGGACTCCATTTCGCCTTCAATTTCATCCCCCTCAAAAATACCGAGGCGTTCACGTTTTGTTCCAAGCAGTTCCTTTAGTTGTTCTTCACTCCATCCATCAAGTTCTGCTTTTATTGCACGCAAGGCAAAATCATTTTTCATCATTCTAACCAATCCTATTTTACGGAATGCAAGAACAGTATCTACATTTTGTGATTCAACAATTTTTCTTTTGTAATTCTCGTGAGCAGATGATTCAACAGTAGCAGCAAAACGGGTTCCTATCTGCACTCCTTCAGCACCAAGTGCAAGTGCTGCAAGAATTCCTCTACCATCCGCAATTCCACCAGCAGCAATCACAGGAATATCAAGTTCATCGACAAGCTGTGGAATCAATGAAAAAGTAGTTAATTGATCTGCTCCGTTATGACCGCCTGCTTCAACACCTTCACCAACAACCGCATCACAACCGGCTTCCTGCGCCTTTAATCCATACTTAACATTCGGGACAACATGTACAAGTTTAACATCATTTTCTTTAAGCAGGGCAGCAAATTTTTTCGGATGTCCGGCAGAAGAAAAAACAATTTTTACACCTTCATCAATAGTTACTTTTACCAAATCATCAGCATCACCACGAAGCAAAGGAATATTCACACCAAAAGGTTTATCTGTAGCTGTTCTGCACTTTTGAATATGTTCTTTTAACAGATCGGGTTTCATAGAACCTGATCCAATGAGTCCAAGTCCACCACAATTCGATACTGCTGATGCGAGTTTCCAGCCCGAAACCCAAACCATACCAGCCTGAATAATGGGATATTTGATATTAAAAAGTTGAGTGATTTTTGTGTCCATCATACTTTAACTTATTATCTATTGTTGTAAAAATAGCCAAATATCATATCAAAATTATTTTTGTATATCATGACGAGTTTGTCTAAATTTGTCAACTAAAAATCAAAATTGAGCAATAAAATTCACTTATTAAGGATAAACTGTTATGTCGTTTTTGTTCACATCTGAATCGGTTTCTGAAGGTCATCCAGATAAAGTATCCGATGCAATTTCTGATGGAATTCTTGATGCAATATTAAAAGATGATCCGAATGCAAGAGTGGCATGCGAAACATTTGTTACAACTGGATTAGTATTAGTCGGCGGTGAAGTTACAACCAAATCTTATGTAGAGGTACAGGATGTAGTTCGGGCTACTGTAAAGAAAATAGGATACACAAGTGCAGATTATAAATTTGACGCCGAGTCCTGTTCTGTACTGAATGCAATCCATTCACAATCACCTGATATAGCAATGGGAGTCGATACAGGAGGTGCCGGCGATCAGGGAATAATGTTTGGTTATGCCTGTGATCAGACCGAAGAGCTTATGCCAATGCCTATAATGTATGCACATAAACTGGTTAAGAAACTCGCTGATATTAGAAAAGGTTACAACGGAGTTATGCCTTATCTCAGACCTGATTCTAAATCACAGGTAACTGTTGAATATGATGATAATAAAAAACCGGTTAGAATTGATGCAGTTGTTGTATCAACTCAGCATGATGCAGATGCAAGCCAGAAAAAAATTAAAGATGATGTAATTGAACAGGTTATTAAACCAATTATACCGGCAGAATTTCTGGATGATAAAACAAAATATTTTGTTAATCCTACCGGAAGATTTGAGATTGGAGGTCCACACGGCGACAGCGGCTTAACCGGAAGAAAAATTATAGTTGATACTTACGGAGGCTGGGCTCCGCACGGCGGCGGTGCATTTTCAGGTAAAGACCCTTCAAAGGTAGATCGTTCTGCCACTTATGCTGCAAGACATATAGCCAAAAATGTTGTTGCTTCCGGATTAGCAAAAGAATGTCTTGTTCAGCTTGCTTATGCAATCGGAGTTGCTGAGCCTGTTTCTATTTATATTGATACAAAGGGAACGGGCGTTATTCCTGATTTTGAAATATCAAAGATGATCCAGAAAGAAGTTGATTTAACTCCTCTTGGAATCATTTCCAGATTGAATTTGAAGAGACCAATATACCAGAAGACATCCTCATACGGTCATTTCGGAAGAACTGAAGAAGATTTCACATGGGAAAAGACTGATCTTGTAACAGAGTTCAAAAAGTATGCATAAAAAATCATTTATATTTATTTGAACTTTATATAGATTAATTAGTGTTTAGTTAATGTAATTAATAATTAAAAAGGTTTAATAATGAGTACAGTGTTAGAAAAGAAAATTGATTTATCATTACCATACAAAGTTAAAGATATATCACTTGCTGAATGGGGACGAAAAGAAATTGAATTAGCTGAAGCTGAAATGCCCGGCTTGATGGCATTGAGAGAAAAATACGGAAAAGAAAAACCATTGAAAGGTGCAAGAATTGCCGGATGTCTTCATATGACAATTCAAACTGCAGTTTTAATTGAAACATTAATTGAACTTGGCGCAGAGGTTAGATGGTCTTCCTGCAATATATTTTCAACTCAGGATCACGCCGCCGCTGCTATTGCATCTGCGGGAGTTCCCGTCTTTGCTTGGAAGGGAATGAATGAAGAGGAATTTAACTGGTGCATAGAACAAACTTTATTCTTCGGTGATGAATCAAAACCATTAAACATGATTCTTGATGATGGTGGTGATCTGACTAATATGGTATTTGATAATTATCCTGAACTTGCTGCAGGTATAAAGGGAGTTTCTGAAGAAACCACAACAGGTGTTCATCGTTTATATGAAAGGATGAAGAAGGGAACTTTGCCAATGCCGGCATTTAATGTTAATGACTCTGTTACGAAATCTAAATTTGATAATAAATATGGTTGCCGTGAATCATTAGTTGATGCGATTAGAAGAGGTACGGATCTTATGCTTGCAGGAAAAGTAGCGGTGGTTGCCGGATTTGGTGATGTTGGTAAAGGCTCTGCAGAATCATTAAAAAATGCTAATGTAAGAGTTATCGTTACCGAGATTGATCCTATCTGTGCTCTTCAGGCTGCAATGGAAGGCTATGAGGTTAAAAAAATGGCAGACGCAGTGAAAGAAGCTGATATAGTCGTAACAGCTACCGGCAATATGAATGTAATAAATGAAAAGCACTTCAGATTAATGAAGGATAAAACCATTGTTTGCAATATCGGTCATTTTGATATTGAAATAGATATGGCATGGCTTAACAATACTTATGGCTCAACTAAAATTAACATAAAACCACAGGTAGATAAGTATACAATTGATGGAAAGGACATTATAGTTCTTTCTGAAGGCAGACTTGTTAATCTAGGTAATGCAACCGGACATCCGTCATTTGTAATGTCCAATTCATTTACTAATCAGACAATCGCCCAGATAGAACTCTGGAATCATTCTGATAAATATGAAAATAAAGTTTATACATTGCCCAAGCATCTTGATGAAATGGTTGCCAGGCTTCACCTCGCAAAGGTAGGTGTTGAACTAGATATACTTACGCCCGAACAAACTGAATATCTTGGTATTCCTGCTGAGGGACCGTATAAGCCTGAGCATTATCGTTATTAATAAATTAAAGTAAAAAGGACTTGAGATTTTTCAAGTCCTTTTTAATATAGAACTGTATAAGCAACCACTCTAGTTCAATAAATTCTTTATCGCTGCTTCCAGATTTTCAAATTCAAATTCATATCCGCTATTCAATAACTTATCCACACTAACACGCTGTCCTGTAACTACTGTCCCTGCAGCTTCACCAACAACAATTGTCAAAACAAATTCCGGAACAGGAAAAAGTGCAGGGCGCTTCATTACTTTACCAAGTGTTTTTGCAAATACCTTCATTCGGACTATGCTCGGATTAGCAGCATTTAAAGGTCCGTAAATATTTTTATTGTCAATCGCATGAATATAAATACTAACAATATCGCTTATATGAATCCATGGAAACCATTGCTTACCATTTCCCAGTGGTCCGCCGACAAACAGTTTAAACGGCAGAAGCATTTCTTTCAATGCACCGTCTTCAGTGCTTAAAACTATTCCTGTTCTTATCTGAACATTTCTGATACCATAGTCACCTGCTTTACGTGATTCAACCTCCCACATATTACAAACATCAGCAAGGTAGTCATTTCCACCTGGTGAATCTTCAGTAAGTGTAGTCTCGCCACCGTCACCATAATAGCCTACTCCGGAAGCAGAAACAAAAACTCCTGGTTTAATATTGCAATCTTTTGATGCCTGAACAAGATTTCTTGTACTGAGCTCTCTCGATTCAACAATAACCTTTTTAAAATTATCATTCCATCTTTTACTGAATAAATTTACTCCGGCAAGATGAACTACAGCATCTTTCCCATCAAGATGGTTTTTCCATTCAACGGGATTTTTGTAATTCCATTCCACAAAATTTTTAATGTAGGGAAGTTTCTTTTTTGCCGACTGAATATTTCTTGAAAAAACAATAATTTCATCACCGCGATCAAACAAAGCCTGGCAAAGCTTCTTACCAATTAATCCTGTTGCACCGGTTACAATTATTTTTTTTGCCATAGAAGCACCTCACTATAAAACAATAAACGACAAATCTTTGTTCAATATAAATAAAAAAGGCTCTTGAATAATCAAGAGCCTTTAAAAAACTAATAAAAATTAAAATTATTTTACAGCACTAACAGTGTTCAAATGCTTGGTGAGTTTTGATTTTTTTCTTGCAGCATTATTAGCGTGAAGTTTCCCTTTTGTAACGCTTTTATCAAGTATAGCCACAGCTTCCTTGTATAATTTTTCAACTTCCTCTTTGTTGGTAGTTGTAAGAGTCTTTTTATAATAAGTTTTAATTTTAGACTCAGCCATCTTGTTTACTATTCTTTTCTTCTCTGATGACCTGATTCTTTTCTTAGCTGATTTATGATGAGCCATTCCTTAAAAACCTTAATTTTGTTAAAAAACGAAAGACAAATATATGTATTCACTGATTTGATGTCAAATATTCCTTTCGTAATTTATTGCCCCAAAAACAGAGATAAAATGCTTGAAAAAATGCTAAAAACAAGAGAATTATGCTTAAGGTAAATGAAATTTACCACTCAATCCAGGGCGAAAGCTCAAAAGCCGGACTTCCCTGCGTCTTTGTGCGGTTAACCTATTGCAACCTCCGCTGTACCTATTGTGACACAGAATATGCCTTTTATGAAGGTAAAGAACTCTCAATAGATGAAATTATTACAGAAGTAAAAAAATACGACTGCAAACTTGTTGAAATTACCGGTGGCGAACCTCTTGTACAAATGGAAGAATGCCTTAAACTAATGAAAAGACTTTCGGACAATGGTTTTGAAGTAATGATTGAGACGGCTGGTAATCTTTCTATTAAGGATATTGATAAACGTGTAATTATAATTATGGATCTTAAATGTCCATCCAGCGGAATGATGAAGAAAAATTTATATGAAAACATTAATTACCTGAAACAAACAGATGAAGTGAAATTTGTTATCGGTGACAGAGAAGATTATGAATGGAGTAAAGAACAACTAACAAAATATTCACTAACTGAAAAATGCAATGTTCTGTTTTCTGTTATATTTGGAAAACTTGATCCGGTTACGCTTGTTAACTGGATAATTAAAGATAGTCTTAATGTCAGATTTCAATTGCAGATGCATAAATATATCTGGCATCCTCAAACAAAAGGTGTATAATGAAAATTGCAAAAGAATTCCGCTGGGAAATGGGACACCGTCTTCCCGAACATTTTGGTCAATGTAAAAATATTCATGGTCATTCATATAAAATGATTGTAGAGTTTGAAGGCGAGCTCGATAAAAATGAAATGATAATTGATTATTACGATGTTGAAAATATAATCAATCCCATTATAGAAAAACTTGATCACGCTTTTATGGTAAACGGTAAAGATAAGATAGTTCTTGAATTCCTGGAAAAGATGAATTCAAAAAAAGTTGTAGTTAATTTTCAATCAACTGCTGAAAATATTTGTTTGTATCTTCTCAATGAAGTTAAAAAAGCATCATTACCGGAAAATGTAAACAGCGTAAAAGTCAGGGTTTATGAAACACCTTTTGATTACGCTGAAGAAACTGCAAAGCTTCGCTGAGAAAGATTATGAGAAAGAGTAAGAGTTGGATTAAGGGAGAGAGCAAGAGTAAAAGTTGGAATAAACCTGAGAGCAGCAGATTTCAAACAAAAGCTAATAAACAAAAAATATTTTCACGTTTTAAATTAATTTTGGAATATGAAGGAACGCGATATTCCGGCTGGCAGAGGCAGCAAAATGCCCGGACAGTCCAAGGAGAATTGATAAAAGCCTGTGAAAAAATATTTGAGAGTGGATTTATAGATTTGCAAGGCTCAGGAAGAACTGACAGCGGTGTTCACGCATTTTCCCAGGTTGCTCATCTTGATGCCGATTCAATGCTTGCCCCTCATATAATAATGATGAAACTAAACGATCTTCTTCCGTATGATATTAATATTCTTGACCTGGAAAAATCAAATAAAAATTTTCACGCAAGACATTCGGCTAAATCAAGAATTTATTTATATCAAATATCAAGACGCAGAAATGCTTTTGAAAAAAATCATGTCTGGTGGGTAAAAGAC